>JABSPI010000477.1 GCA_013214365.1 Erythrobacter sp. | reverse complement strand
CCAGCCGCGCCGGAACCGATAATGATCACATCATATTGCGCATATGCCTCAGCGCGATTGGGAGCCTGTTCCGCCATGGTGCTGCCATGGCGGGCTGAAACGCGGCTGGCAAGAGGCGGAGGGATGTGGAGAGGGTGCGGGCGATGCTCGGGCGGGGCGCCGGGGTTATGGGGGTGATGTGGGGGGTAAAGTGCGCCCGTGCATGGGCCAAACCGGGGCGTGGCGGGCGCGCAGACGCGAAATTCGCAATTAAATGTCACAATGTCAGCAAAATCGTGAGACACTGTTTCGCGCGAGACAGGCCCGCTATATTTAAAGAAGGGCCTGCCGCCAAAATGATGCGGTCGCCCCAATAGGTTTGGGTGGAGGACATTTCGACACACTCGAACTCACGCACTGGGCGGAGCCTCTTCTATGTCCGCTGTATCAAAGATCACCGTTGTATCTAAGATAAGCTGTATGCTGGGCCGGCACGAGCCGCAGCGCCGCGATGTCCGATGGGATGGCCGCACCTATGTGGGCCATTGCAAACATTGCGGAGCGCCGATTGAGCGAATCAAACATCGCCGCTGGCGCGAACGGACGGAATAAGGCTGGTTAGCCGCGCACGATTTGCGCTGTCTCGGGATCCTGAGCGTCCATGAACATATATGCCCTGCCAAGCAGCGCTTTTTTGCCAAAATCGTCAAATCTGTTGGGCCCCAGCGGGGTTATGAGAACCTCGTCAGTGGTCAGCCCATCGAGATGCCGGCTGTCGATCTCGTCCCAATTTTCAGACGCAATGTCAGCAAGCACAAGGTTCGCCGCAGGATAATTATAGCTCACCAACACATTCCCATCTTTGAGGAGGACAGGGTTCATATCGGGGTGAAAGCCGAAGATACGTGCAATTGTATCATCGCTTTGGTTTTGCGCTTCTGCGTCAGTCAATCCCGGCTCAAGCAGGATACATGTGCCATGCCGCATGATGAGAAAATCACGTCCTGGCATGTAGAATGCCATCCGTTCAATAATCCGCTCAGTCGGTTGAGCAAAAGTAGGCCGCCATTGCGGAACGGGCGGGAAACTTTGGTCAGATTGCGCCATTAAGGTTGTCCTGCCCTGCAGAGCGGGCAAGCCGAACAATGCAGCCAATCCTCCCAAAGCTGCGCGTCTTTTGATCATCGCGATGCCCTTCCAGATTGCACCTCTAGGCCCCGGTCCCTGTCAGCTGCACAAACACGTCCTCCAGATCCGCCTCGCGGGTGGTGACGTCTTCGATGGTCAGGCCCTGTTCCTGCAGGATGGCGAGCACCTGGCCCGCACTCAGCTCATCCTTGTCATAGGTGACCTCGACCCCCCGCGCCCCGTCCAATTCAACCTTGTGAAATGCAGCGTGCTGGGGCGCGGTTGCCAAATCTGCCGCCACCGTCACCGCGACGATTTTCTCGCGCGCCATATCGACCAATTCGCGGGTCGGTTTGTGCGCGATCAATTCCCCATGATTGATGATCGCAATCTCGTCGCACAATTCCTCTGCCTCTTCGAGGTAATGCGTGGTCAAAACCACCGTGACCCCTTCGCGGTTCAACTCGGTCACCAAATCCCACAATTGCCGGCGCAATTCGACATCCACCCCGGCAGTGGGTTCGTCCAGAACCAGAATTGGCGGCGAATGGACCATCGCCTTGGCGACCAACAAACGCCGC
>JABSPI010000476.1 GCA_013214365.1 Erythrobacter sp. | reverse complement strand
GTGCAGTTGTAGTCGTAACTGTGAGCCATCTTGTCTGGAGCGCTCTCGAAAAAAACGAACGCGGAATCCCCGTCCCAATCAAGCATGCCTGACGCGTTGAGTGTCGCAATCCGAAGATCGACCATTTGATGAGGATAGCGGTCCCGAGACAAAGACAAGCCGCGAACCTCGCTCGTCGAGGTTGTTAGAAAAACCGGTCCTCTGAGCTTCTGCGAAGTTCCTTGGAAGACCGCCGTTCCCTCTGCTCTCCATAGATCTGTATCATCGTGGACTGACCTTCCGGACAATTTCGCTTCAAAGGTGAGTTCTCGAATCTCTTCCGAAGAAGCGGGAATATTCGCTGGGCTGTCATGGCTTGCTGACCGAAACACACAACTGAGATTTTGTGTCTCGGGAGGTGGTGAGCCGGGAAATAGAAACTGCAACATGGCAAAGACTGAGAGACCAATGACAACCGGAACTCCGTATTGTTTAATACCTTTCACGCTTCAATTGCTCCCATCCAAGTGACCTATGGACGAAATTCTAAAGACCTACGCTAACGTCCGCAATGGGTCGTGAGCTGACAGTCCGCTAGTGGGCCGAGCACGAAGAACCCGCATTTGCGCCGCGGTTTTTAGAGCGCCCGGCGCAATTTCAACACGCAACCGCCGAATTGGCCGCGCTTAGCACGGCGCGCACGCTCGCGGTGGCGACGTCCTCGTCAATGCCGCAGCCCCAGATCAGCCGCTCGCCCGACTGGCACATCAAATAGGCCGCCGCGCGCGCATTGCGGCCCGAGCCCAGCGCGTGTTCGGAATAATCGAGCACTTTGATATCGAGATCAAACGCCCCCTCAAGCGTGCTGACCACGCTGGAGATCAGGCCATTGCCGCGCCCCGATACGCTTTGCTCGCCCCCTTCGACCGCGATCTTGCCGACAAAGATGCGGGTGCCATCGGCGGCGCGGTTTTCCTCGTAATCGACCAATTGGAACGGTTTGGCATTGTCGCCCAGATGATAGGCGCTTTGGAACGCGTCCCAGATGTCGCCGGCATCCAACTCGCGCCCGAGATGGTCGGCCATGGTTTGAACGTGTTTGGAGAAATCGGCCTGCATTTTCTTGGGCAGTTTGAGCCCCTGATCCTGCTCCAGAACCCAGGCAAAGCCGCCTTTGCCGCTTTGCGAATTGACCCGGATGACCGCCTCGTAATCGCGGCCCAGATCGGCCGGATCAATCGGCAGGTAGGGCACCCGCCACAATTCGTCATTTTGCGTCTGGTGCGCCTCGAAACCCTTTTTGATGGCGTCCTGGTGGCTGCCTGAAAAGGCGGTGTAGACCAATTCGCCGCCATAGGGGTGGCGTTGGTGAACCGGCAGATCGTTGCAATATTCAACCGTCTCAATCACCCGGTCGATATCGGAAAAATCAAGGCCGGGATCGACCCCTTGGGTGTAAAGGTTGAGCGCCATCGTCACGAGGCAGCAATTGCCCGTGCGCTCGCCATTGCCGAACAGGCATCCCTCAACCCGGTCAGCGCCTGCCATCAATCCCAATTCGGCCGCCGCCACGCCGGTGCCGCGGTCATTATGGGTGTGCAAGCTGATCACGGCGGCATCGCGTCCGGGCAGATTGCGGCAGAAATATTCGATTTGATCGGCGTAGATATTGGGGGTCGCAGCCTCCACCGTGGCGGGCAGGTTGAGGATG
>JABSPI010000475.1 GCA_013214365.1 Erythrobacter sp. | reverse complement strand
AGCGATCCCCCCGCTCCCGCGGATAGTGCAGACATATACGCTGACCCTGACACAGGCGCAGGCGCAGATGCGGGCGCCGACGCAGGCGCCGACGCAGAGGGCGCAGGCGGTGTGAACACCGACCCCAAAACCGTTTGGGTCGGGGTGCTGCAAAGCGCCCAGAGCGCGGTCATCCCCGCGCTGTTGGTGAGCTTTTCAAGCGGCGGCATGGGTTTGGTGGTTGCGATCCCGATATTGGCCGGGATCATCGCTCTGGGTTCGCTGTTCAGCTATCTCAATTGGAAGCGTTTGACCTATACAATCGGGGCGCAGGATATCCGGGTGGAAAGCGGCTTGCTGAGCCGTTCGGCGCGTTCGGTCCCGTATGAACGGATCCAGGATGTCAGCCTCGAGCAGAAACTGCTCCCCCGGCTTCTGGGTCTGGTGGCGGTCAAGTTTGAAACCGGCGCGGGCGGGGGCGATGATCTGAGCCTTGCCTATTTGACCGAGGCGCGCGGCGAAGAGCTGCGCCAGCTGGTGCGCGAACGCCATGCGCAGGGCGAAGACGTCCCCCAAGCCGCGCCCGGTGACAGCCAATTTGACGCAGCGCCTCAATCCGCCTCCCAAGCGGCTCTGCAAACATCCCTGCAAGCCGAGCCCGAGGCGCAGACCCTGTTCACGATGGGGCCGCGGCGTTTGTTCACCTATGGCCTGTTCCAGTTTTCGCTCGCAGTGTTCGCGGTGCTGGCTGGTTTGGCGCAATATGCCGACAATCTGTTCGATTTCGAATTGTGGGATGCCGATCAATGGCAATCTATGGTTGAGCAATACGGGCCCGATTGGGGCGCGCTTGACACCAGTATGCAAGTGATCGGCGCATTGGCGGCGATTATCGGGCTGGTGATGGTGGGGTCGCTGACGGGGATGATCCGCGTGTTTGCGCGCGAATGGGGCTTTGTGCTCGAACGCACCGCGCGCGGGTTCCGCCGCCGCCGCGGTCTGTTCACCCGCACCGATGTGGTGATGCCGGTCCACCGGGTGCAGGGGATCAAATTGGGCACCGGTTTTGTGCGTTATCGTTTCGGCTGGCACGGGCTCAGCTTTGTCAGCCTCGCGCAGGATATGGGCGCATCCAGCCATGCGGTCGCGCCCTTTGCCAAGCTCGACGAGATCGCCCCGATTGTGCGTGCCGCCGGGTTCGAATTGCCCGGAGAAGATGCCGATTGGCGCCGCGCGAGCGAGCGTTACATGTTTGACCGCGCGGTTTTAAACGCCGGCTTTTTCCTCGTTCTGGCCGCGATTGCGGGCATTGTCGCGGCGATTATGCGGCCCGAATGGATGGTGGGCGCGGTGGGGGCGCTGCTGGTGCTGGCCGGGCTGGCGGCGATTTTGACCGGGCTTGCCTGGCGGTTTCATCGCCATGCGCTGGATCCGCAACAAATCATGGCGACGCGCGGCCTGCTCGCCCCGCAAAGCCAGATTGCAGCGCGGGTCAAATTGCACTCGGTCGAAATCGCGCAAGGCCCGCTGGCGCGTATGCGCGGCTATGCCACGGTCTATCTGGGTCAGGCCGGCGGCGGGTTCGCCATTCCCGGCGTGCCGATCGAGCGCGCGCGTCAATTGCGCGCCAAAGTGATGGAAACCATCGCGGCAACCGATTTTTCGCGGCTGGAGAACGGCTAGCTAGCTCCGCTTGTCACTGACGGGGCTCGTCACTGGTGGGGCGC
>JABSPI010000474.1 GCA_013214365.1 Erythrobacter sp. | reverse complement strand
CAATCGGTACTTGAGAATCGATTATCAGACCAAGATCACGGGCACTTTCCATTTTTTCAGATTCCATTAAGAGTAACAAAAGCCATTATTGATACAATGAATAAACTCAGTTCCTTTGTTATGATAGCAGCCTTTTTGGCGTTTCATAAAGGCGCACTTCAACCCCATCGCCGACTTCGATCGTGCCGGGCACATCAACAATCCCGATCACGCCGCGCGACACGGTTGCGGCCAGCAAAAACTCTTTCGCCGAGGGCGGTTGTCCATCTTTCTTGGTGTATTTCTGCGCCAAGCTTTCGCCCATATCGATGCATGGCGGATTGTATTCGACCACGACCAGTTCAGCGCCAGAGGCAAATTTGAGGATCGTTCCTTTGGTCAGTCGCGAGAATTCAGGCACGCCGCTGATCGAGAAATTGACCCCGAGATCACCGGCATCAAGCGTGCCAGTGAGATCCATATCGGCGCTGATCTGGGCGATATCTTCGACCGACATGGCCGACCAGTGGCGTTCGTTGCGGCGGATCGTGCCGCCCGGCTGCCGATCGCCCGAGCTCCACGCTTCGCGATCAAATCCGCGATGACGGTCGCCCACAATTCCATCCAGCTCAAATGTGAGCGTGTCGGCGCTCGCCTTTTCCAGCACATCGGGTTGCCCGATATGGATCGAGGCGATTTGTCCTTTGTAAACCGTCATATGTCCGCTTTCCTTGCCGTCCAAAGCGGTCCCAACCTAGGGACAATTTGGCCCGCTGCAACCCGGCTTTCGCGCCGTGTGACCCGTTTGGAGGGTGAATTTGTATGAGCCTTGATCGTGGCCTCAACCGTCCCAAGACCGTGTTTGACAGCTGGCAGGCGATGGTCACATCGCTCTATCTTGCGATCATCGGCTATGGCGTTTTGGTCGGGATCCCGGTGATCAGCACCGCCTGGGTTGAACAATTGGGTTTCACCGAAGTGCAGGTGGGCCGGGTGGCTGGTGCGGATCTGGGCGGGCTGTCGCTGGGATCGTTGCTCACTGCGATGATTATCGCGCGGTTCAACCGGCGGGTGTTGGTGTTTGGCGCTTTGTCGATCTGTATCGCGGCCAACGCTTTGTGCATGTTGACGCAGGATTATGGCACGGTTCTGGTGCTGCGCCTGATCGCTGGTTTTGGCAGCGGCGTGTACACCAGTATCGCGGTCGCTAGCCTGGGCGCGACGGCCAAGCCGGCGCGCTCGCTTAACCTGTTATTGTTCCTGTTTGCCTTCTCGCAGGCGTTCGAACTGCAGGTTTTGCCGCAATTGTCGATGAACGGGATCTATATGGTGTTTGTGATCGCCAATTTGATCGGGCTGACCTTGATCGGGTGGCTGCCGCAGCGCGCATTGGCGGGGCAGAGCGCGATCAATCCCACTGATCCCACCGCCGAGGTCCTGCACCTCTCGGATGGCGCGCAAACCGGCGAGATGCCCGGGCCCAAATCGGCGGCGTGGCTATGTCTGGCCGCGATTGCGTTTTCTTATGTCAATATCGGCGCCTATTGGACCTATATCGAGCTGGCTGCCAATGCCTCCCCGGCGACCGATCCGGTTTGGGTGGGCAATGTCTTGGTATGGGCCTCGTTCCTGAGCATTGTGGGGTGTCTGGTCGCCACTGTGATCAGCGACCGGTTCGGCTTGGCGCGGCCCTTGATCGTGACCTTGCTGGTCCACGCGGTGATTGTCGG
>JABSPI010000473.1 GCA_013214365.1 Erythrobacter sp. | reverse complement strand
GCGCCAGACCGCTTTATCGCCCGTCACCCATATCGGCGCGCCCGATGCGCCCAACTGGCTCGCCCTCTATGTGGCGCGGCGCGACATTGCCCGCGCACAGGCCGAGACATTGGCCACCGGCTTGCAAGAGGCGGGCGCAAACGCCGCAGCGATCGGGATAGAGAACACCGATCACGGCGCAATCAACCGCGATTTGGGCACCGCCAATGGCACCGCGCAAGCGCAGGCGATCGATGATTTTCTGGCCCGGGTTCTGAATTAAAGCGCGGCAGCGCTGCTGCCATCCAGAATATGCGTCGCGCCCAATGCCTTGGGGTCTTCACCGGCATCCAATTGCGCGATCGTCACCCAACCTTGCTCGCGAAATTTGCGCGCCTGCTGCGGGTCATGGCCCAGCGGGAGGTAGAGCGTGCGCTCTTGCTCGGGCGCCGGCGCGCCATCGGCCAGCCGGTCGACATAAAGCGTGAAACCGGTGGCCGGCTCGTTGCTGCCGCCGATTTTATACGTGCCCCCGCGCCCAGCCGCGCCGCGCACGCCTTGGGCGTAGAGAGTGAAACCAAACCAGCTTTGATATTCAAAGCCGTGCAATTCGGTCGGGTCGAGCGTGACCCGTGCGCCCCCGCCCACCTGCGCCGCGATCGCCGCGATCCCGTCGAGCCGGCTGGTGAGGACGCCTGCGGTGTCAAAGCTGCGCAATTGATCGAGCGCGGCGTCCACATCGCCTGTGGCATAGATCAAAGGCAGGTAATCTGCCCCGCCCACCGCTTTCAATTCGCCGGCATTTTTGGTGTCAAGCTCGCGCCGGATGGCGGCGATCCGCTCATCGGTCATCGCGCTGTCCTGCGCGGCCAGAATGTCGAGCAGGTCGGGCATGGTGAAATCCACCGACAACCCGCTCAAACCCGCTGCACGCGCCGCCTCAATCGCCAATGTGACAATCTCGCACGCCGCCGCCACGCTGTCGGCGCCGATCAATTCCGCGCCCAATTGCAAACGTTCGCGGGCCGGATCAAGCTGGCTTGCCGCGATCAATGCGGTGTCGCCGCAATAGGCCAGCCGCAAGGGCCGCGCGGCCTGTTTCATCGAAGTTGCAGCAATGCGGCCGATTTGCGGTGTGATATCGCTGCGCAACGCGAGGGTGCGCAAGCTGGCAGGATCGGTCATCCGGAAACACCGCTCGGTCTTGGTCCCTTGCATCCGGCTGGCAAGCGAGCTTTCAAATTCAAGCAGCGGCGGACGCACCCGTTTGTAGCCATGCCCGCCCAGCGCATCGAGCGCAGCCCGCATCACCGCAGTGATGCGCGCGGTTGAGGCGGGCAGGCGATCTTCAAGGCCAATCGGCAACAGGTCGGTTGATTCAGTCATAATGGGCGTGCCTCTAGCGGGTTCATGGACCAAGTGGAAGCACGCCCGTTACCGATCGGGCGAGGCGCGCGCCCCGGGGTTAAAACGACAAGCCTTTGACCAGCTTGACGCCTTCGACGCCTTCGGCCTGAGCGATGACGCCTTCGGACAATTCATCATCAAGGCTCAACAACAGCACCGCCTCGCCGCCGGCATCGCGCCGGCCAAGGTTGAACGTACCGATATTGATCCCCTGGGCCCCCAAGAGCGTACCGATCCGTCCGATAAAACCGGGCTTATCGTCATTAACGACATAGAGCATGTGACCATCGAGTTCGGCTTCGATCCCGATCCCGAAAATCTCCAC
>JABSPI010000472.1 GCA_013214365.1 Erythrobacter sp. | reverse complement strand
CGGGGGGTATGAGATGGCGAACACAGGGATGAAGCGGGGCGGGTGGTCAGCCTTCAAGGCAGGCAGGGCCGGCGTGGTCCGGCTTCTGGCTGTCCTTGGCTTGATTGCGATTTACCCGTCTGCCAGCGCCATTGGAAATGGCACATTTGAAGGCGTCGCCTCTTGCGCTGGATCGACCTGTCATGGCCGCGCGCAAGGCAATGGCGCGGTGGTTCGCCAAGATGAAATCGCAACCTGGCAGGAACCTTCCTCGAAAAGTGGCGCGCACAGCCGTGCCTATGCGGTTTTGTTGGGTGAGCGCGGTCGCCAGATCGCAGCCAGCCTTGGTTATGAAAGTGCGGCCAGTGCGCCGCAATGCTTGGGCTGCCATTCGACCTATGCACCACAAAACAAGCGTGGCAATCGCTTCACTTTGTCCGATGGCGTGGGGTGCGAAAGCTGCCATGGGGCATCGGGCAATGCCTGGCTTTCGAGCCATTATGCCCGTCCAGGGACCCATGCGTCCAATGTGGCGGACGGGTTGATCCCGCTCGAAAGTCCACAAGTGCGCGCCAATGTGTGCCTGGATTGCCATTACGGATCGGAGAAAACTGGCCAGTTTGTGACCCATTCGATGATGGCGGCCGGTCATCCGCGCATTTCGTTTGAGCTCGACCTGTTCAGCGCATTGCAGCAGCACCATTCGGTCGATGATGATTACGTCAGCCGCAAACGGCGCCCCAATGCCGTGCGGTTCTGGGCGGTGGGTCAGGCCGAGGCGGTCAAGCGAGCAACCCATCTGTTCTCGCAGCCCAAATTCGCAACTGAGGGCGTGTTCCCGCAATATTACTTCTTCGATTGCCATTCGTGCCACCGCGAAATTCAGGATTCGAGCCAGCGTCGATTGAGTTTTGAGGAAAATGCCGGGCGCCCGATCCCGTTTGGCAATGCGCCGTTTAATGATGAGAACATCATCATGCTCTCGGCGGTGGCTGGGGCGCTGGCACCTGGGCAAGCGAACGATTTCAAACGCGCCAGCCGCGCTTTCCATGCGGCTTTGGGCGGTGATGGCGATCCGCGAGTTGCGGCGGAGGCTTTGTCGGAGCGCGCCGGCCAGCTCTCCACCAGTTTGAGCCAGCGCGCTTATCGCGATGCCGATGCGTTTGAGATCATCGCGGTGATTGGCGACAACGCGACCCGGCCCCTATTCACCGATTACACCGGTTCGGTTCAGGCCGTTATGGCGGTTGATTCATTGCTTAATGGCCTCGTGTCCAACGGCGTGGTTACGTCTGGCGCGGCGGCTGGCATTCGGGCCAATCTCAACGATGCCTATGCTGCAGTGAAAGAGCCTAATAGCTATCGTCCCGACGATTTCCGCGCCTCGCTTGCCGCTGCGGTGGCCGCTATTGCGAGGTTGCGATAGGCATGGCCGGGGGATGGAAGCTGCTTGCCGGAGTGCCGCTTTTGGTGCTTGCTGCGTGTGGCGGTGATGATGGTGCGCCTGCGGGTGGTGGAACTGGCGGTGTTCCTGCCCCGACCCCTTCGCCAACGCCGCCTCCCAGCGGGCAGTTTTACAGCGCTCCTGCGTTAGAGAGTTTGAGCGTTGTTGACGTGCAGACGGTGATCGCCCGCGCCGCAGCACAAGCCAGCGCGCAAGGCGTGCCCGCAACCATTGCGGTGGTCGACCGGGTTGGAAATGTGTTGGCGGTGTTCAAGATGCCCGGATCGCGCGATGCA
>JABSPI010000471.1 GCA_013214365.1 Erythrobacter sp. | reverse complement strand
GAGGCGATTGCGCGGATATTGGCCAATTGCGCGCGCTTGCCCCCGATCCGGGCATAGGATGTGCGTTCATTGCCGAGCAGATATTGCGAATAGGTCCACCCCTTGCCCTCTTCCCCGATGCGGTTGGAGACAGGGACCCGCACATCGACGAAATCGACCTGACTCAGCGCATATTTCCCGTCGATCGAAATGATCGGCTTCACGCTCACGCCCGCCGCGTTCAATGGCGCGCAGATAAAGGTGATGCCGAGCTGTTTCCTGGCTTCTTGAGAGGTGCGGGTGAGCAGGAAAATCCAATCCGCGTGATTGGCCGCCGAGGTCCAGATCTTGGTCCCGTTGAGGACATATTCATCGCCCTCGCGCACAGCCGAAAATTGCAGCGACGCCAGATCCGACCCCGATCCCGGCTCGCTATAGCCTTGCGCCCAGCCGACCGATCCGTCGGAAATGCCCGGCAACCACGCCTCTTTTTGCGCATCATTGCCAAAGGTGTAGATCACCGGCCCGACATAAACGACCCCCATCGGGGTGACCGTGGGGGCGCCGGCGCGCTCCAATTCCTCGTCGAAAATATATTGTTCTTCAATCGACCAACCCGGCCCGCCATATTCTTTGGGCCATGCGCTGGCAAGCCAGCCTTTGGCGCCCAAAGCCGTTTCAGCCTTGCGCACGTCGGGCGTGGTCAAGCTGGCGCCGATGGCGACCTTTTCGAGGATATCCTTGGGATAGTCATTGTCGAAATAGGACCGGATTGTGTGCCGAAAACTCTCCAATTCGGGCGAAAAATCGAGGTTCATCTTGGCCGGTCCTTATTGTGGCAAATCCTTGAGCAAACGCGCGCTCCATGGCGTAGCAGGTTTGCGCCAGACCACAAATCGCGGACTGGTGAAGCTCGTGCTCGCCCTGCGATTGCCTGATATGGGAGGCGGGGACGCCCCGGGGCGCCTCAGGGCACGTTTTGCGTGATGGTCACCATATTGCCGGCCCCTTGTCCGGTTCGAGCGGGCTGACCGACACATGGGTGAAATCGATCCCCTTGTAATAAAGGAAGCATCCCACTTTGCGCACATAGGGGCTCGTGGCGTAGCCATAGAGTTTGACTGTAGTCATGATCGATCACTCTTTTTAGCGGACGTGTGGTTATATCGGGCATGTGGTTTCGTGGATATGCACGCCGACCAAAACCCGTCCCCGCCCCTTGCACCATCGTGCATAGGGCAAACGGAAAGTTCCGGGCAAGCGCCCGCTCTTGTGGTGCCCGCAAAAGGTCCACCAATTAGCGTGCGGGAACACCGGCAGGGCGAGAGGCAGCGGCAGGTATAGGCGCAGGGCCCAATTTACGCTGGTTTTTGGCCGTATCCACGCCAGCATCTTCGGCCACCGGATTGCGCAAAGCATCGGCATGGATCGAATACCACCGCGCCGACTGACCCAAGCGCGCGTTAAAACGCGTGTTGAACGTATCGGATTCCGCCGAGGGATCGAACAAATCGGGGCCATAGAGCGCCCGTGTCATTTCTCGCTCATACCCCATAAAATGCAGCAGGCTGGGGAAGATGCGGTAATGGCTGCCTTGTCCGGGTCGCACATTCGATCCATCGTGCAATCCCGGCCCTGAAATCAGCACCAAAGGCACCGCGCCCTCGCCGCTGATCGGGTTGGAACTGCAATGGGTTGCAAGGCCTGGTTGGCCGTCTGCATGCAGGTTTTGGCCGTGATCGGAGG
>JABSPI010000470.1 GCA_013214365.1 Erythrobacter sp. | reverse complement strand
AATCTCTTCAAAGTTCAGCTCTTTGCCCAGTATCATTTGCAGAGCCTTCCTGCTTCTGGGATTCTTAGACTCCGCAAGCAAAGTAAGGTGCCCATTTTCTGCTAATAGGGGAACGGCCCTAAACTTTCTGACTTGCTCTGGGCTTAAAAGAGATAAGGCTTTGTAATCCGGGGCTAGAGCGTCCATAGCATATGTCTAAATGGGAAGAAAAGAAGAAAGAAAATGGCAAGTCCTCCTGCTAAAGGGATCTGAAAAGAACGATCTATCTTTTTTAAGGCTATTAAAAGCAGGATGAAAATAGAAAAGAGAGATAAGGAGTGGAGTTGCTACCTTTACCTGTACAGAAAAGTTAAGTGCGAAAACATTTAACTTAGCAGAGCATGAGTAAAAAACGAAGACATTACGAATTGAGCTTTAAACAGATGGCCGTTGAGCTATGTCTGTCAGGCAAAGGCACAGGAGAAGTAGCCGAAGAATTAGGGATAAACAGTGGGTTACTAAGTCGTTGGAAGCGGGAGTACAAGCGAGGGATTCTGGGTTCATCGACAAGCGGTAGCAAAAAGGTTTTGAGCGCAGAACAAGCAGAGATTGCGCGTTTGAAAAAAGAATTGCGAGAGGCAAAATTAGAACGTGATATCCTAAAAAAGGCCGTGAACATCTTCTCCAGGAGCGATGGCAGATCTACCGGTTTATAAAGGCACACCGGAGTAGATTTCCCATTGAGAAGATGTGTGAGGTATTGAAAGTGAGTCGAAGTGGGTATTACTACTGGCTCAAACAGCCTCCCTCAAAACGGAAAAAATATAATGCACTGCTTTTGAAAGAAATCAGAGAGATTCACCAGGCGAGTCGCTGCAGATATGGAAGCCCTAAAATCACGAAAGTGCTCAAGGCCAAGGGGTACAAGGCTTCCCGTCCTCGGGTTGCCAGGCTGATGAAAAAGGCCGGGATACGAAGTAACGTGCGGAAAAAGTACAAAACAACGACTGATTCTACGCATAATCTACGGATCTCTCCCAATTTGCTTAAGCAGCAATTTGAAGTATCTACCTTAGCCACAAGCTGGGTTTCAGATCTGAGTTACATTCGAACGGGACAAGGGTGGCTTTACTTGACCATCATCCTGGATCTGGCAGACCGAAAAGTTGTGGGGTGGGCTTTAAGTAGAACCATGACTGTAGAGCAGACGGTTTTGCCGGCCTGGAAGATGGCCATCAAAAACAGAACCCCTCAGTCAGGATTAATTTTTCATTCTGATAGAGGGGTTCAGTATGCTTCGCATGCATTTCGAGAAGTATTGGCCAAAGAAAAAGTCAGACAGAGTATGAGTAGGAAAGCCAATTGTTGGGACAATGCCGTGGCAGAAGCGTTCTTTAAAATCCTCAAATCAGAATTGGGATATGATACCCACTTTTCTTCTTTTCAACAGGCAAGAATCGCCCTGTTTGAATTCATAGAAATTTGGTATAACAGACAAAGAATTCATGGAAGTATTGGATATAGAACCCCCATTCAAATGGAACAACTTTTATTATCAAATCTTAACAATGCTGCTTAACTTTTTTTGTCCAGGTTTTTGTTGTAATACCACTTTAAAACCCAGAACCAAAAAATGGAACACTTTAAGGTGATTAACATTATTCGTAATACCATTATCAAGCTCGCTTTTAAGTTGGTTAGGTTAGATCAGGAATTTGATCCTAATATCTTTATTCAAAACAAAAAATCCTGGCAGAATTTCTTGACTTTGTCAT
>JABSPI010000469.1 GCA_013214365.1 Erythrobacter sp. | reverse complement strand
CGCCTGCCGGTGATCGCGACGCTGCACGACCTTGATGTCGATGCGCTGGTGACGATCCTGCAAGAGCCCAAAAACGCCCTGGTCAAGCAATATGGCAAGCTGTTCGAGCTTGAAGATGTGGAGCTGACCTTCACCGATGAGGCTTTGAAAGCCATCGCGCAGCGTGCGATCAAGCGCAAAACCGGCGCGCGCGGCCTGCGCTCGATCGTTGAGGGTATCCTGCTCGACACGATGTTCGACCTGCCCGATATGGAAGGCGTGACCGAGATCGTGATCGATGAGGATGTGGTCGAAGGCAAAAAGGACCCGATCCGCGTCCATGGCAGCGAAAAGGCCAAGGAAGAGGCGGCTTGAAGCTGCTGCGCGCATTCGCCGCAGCTTCTTTAGTTCTGTCCCCGCTCCCTGTCTCGGCCTCTCAGGAGCAAGACGCTCCTGAAAGTGCCAGCTCGAAGACCTGCGAAATTGGGCCTGTTGAGCGCTACTTTGCTGACGTCCAATGGCTCGTATATGCCTGCGATGACGAAGAAACCTTAGTCTTCGTCACGGGGCCTGCGTCTCCCAGCGACCTGAGCTTCTACTTCATTGTGTTCAAGCAGGACGGTGCGTACAAAGTGTATGGCAAGGGCAATGGCGATCGTGCGCTTACAAAGCCCGCTTATGATGCGATTAGCGCCATGACACAGGTCGATTTCCAATCTTTGCATGAAGAGGCGTCTGCCGTTCAGGCTGGTGCGGCATAGCCGCCCATGAAAACCATCGGTATCTTCGGTTCCATTTCCGCCCTTTGCCACCTGCCATACCATCGCATTTGAGAGGGCATGATGAAAACCATCGGCATTATTGGCGGGATGAGCTGGGAAAGCTCGGCGCAATATTACCAGCAGATCAACCGCGCGGTGCGCGACCGGCTCGGCCCTGCGCATTCGGCGCGCCTATTGATGGACAGCCTCGATTTCGGGCCCATCGCCCAGCTTCAGGCGGCGGGCGATTGGGAGGAGCTTGCCCACATCATGGTCGACAGCGCGCAGCGCCTTGAGGCGGGCGGGGCTGATTGCCTGCTGCTGGCCACCAATACGATGCACAAGCTCGCCGATGAGATTGAGGATGCGTGCGACCTGCCGCTCCTCCATATCGGCGATGCCGCCGCCGATGCGGTGTGCGCCGAAGGGATCACCAAAATTGCTCTGCTGGGCACCGCTTTCACCATGGAAGAGGATTTCTACCGCGAACGGTTGGAGGAATATCACGGCCTTGATGTGATCATCCCCGAAGCCGATGACCGCGCCGATATCCACCGCATCATCTATGATGAATTGATCGCGGGCGAGGTGCTCGACGCCTCGCGCGAAATATACCGCGCGATCATCGCCCGTCTGGTTGCAGAGGGCGCGCAAGGGATCATCCTTGGCTGCACCGAAATCGGGTTGCTGGTGAGCGAGAGCGACAGCGCGGTGCCGATCTTCGACACCGCCCGATTGCACGCAATGGCGGCGGTGGATTTCGCGCTCAGTGATTAGCGCGGGCCGCGCCCCTTCTCACCCAGGGTCCAAAAAAACCCCGCCCGGCTCTGGAGGTTGAGCCGGACGGGGCGGAAGAGAGCGCCAAATCCAAGGGTGGGAGGGGGAAGGTTTGGAAGTGGCGCCAGCTCCGAAGCAGGTTGGTTTAGGCGGGGAGGAACACCCCGTCCGTCACGTGGATGATGCCGTTCGAGGTGTCGACATCGGCGGTGGTGACCATGGTCTTGCGACCCGCACCATCGGT
>JABSPI010000048.1:9315-13121 GCA_013214365.1 Erythrobacter sp. | reverse complement strand
AGCAGGTCGGACAATTGCGGCCCGGTCCATTGGGCAATCGCGCTCCACCCCTCGACGCAATCATGGCGGGTGATCTGCGTGCGCTGTGGGAGCGATTTGATCTCGTCCAAGGATAGGGTGAGCGGGGTATCGACCAAACCGCCGACAGCGAGCCGCCAATCGGCAAAACCTGCCTCGCGGCTGGCCCGATAGGCGGGGGTGTCGACCGTGATTGAGCCATTGCCGCGAATATCGGGCGATCGTTGGTCGGGGGCGTATTCGGGGGCGAGGGCCTGACGATTGGCGAGCGCGCGCTGCGCCTTGCGGTGCCAGTCTTCGGCCACATCGAACAGGTCACCGGCAGGGCCGGTTTCGGCCAGTTCGGTGCATGCGGCGGCGGGCAGGGCGGCCAGCCCGGCAAGCAGGCTGCGGCGTTTGATCTCAGTCATTGATATCTTCCTCAACCCGGCCCCCGGCAATCATCCCCCAGGTTTGACGGATGGGCCCCGAGAGCACCACCATCACCAAATGCACCACCACAAATGCGAACAGCGCCCATGCGCTCAAAAAATGCAGGCTGCGCGCGCTTTGCCGTCCGCCTAACCCTTCGATCAGCCACGGCGCGCTCGGTTCGATACCTGGGCTGATCGCGAGGCCGGTGATGATCATCATCGGCAAAACCACGCCCAGAACCAGCCCATAGGTGATCTTTTGCAAGGCATTGTAGCGGCCATCAGGGCCGGTGAAATGGCCGCGCAGATGGCTGCGTATCTCGCGCATCAAATTGGCCGGCGCCCAATCGCGCGGCGCGGTTGCAAGATCGCGCCAGAAATGGCGATTGATGAGGCTNNCCACCCACATCGCCANCAGGCTCAATGCAAAAATCCATGCAAAGCTGTTGTGCCAATCGCGCGCTTCGGCGAGGTCGTAGCGTTGCGGGATTGTGACCCAAGCGGGAAAGCGCATCACCACCATCCACGCATCGGCCGGATCAAACCCGTAATTGCCCCAATACAAATAGCGGTGGGCGTTTGAAATATTGAGCCCGGACATAAACAAAACCACGCAGGCCAGCGCATTGATCCAGTGCCATATTCGGGTCGATAGCTTGTGGCGTTTCACTTAGCTTTTGTGTCCTTATTGTGCGGCGGGCGCCGGTTCGCGGGCGAGATAGATAACATCGCGCGGTTGCGAGAGCAGGTGCTGGCCGCTGTCGATGAACAGGCTTTGCCCGCTTTTGAGCGCGCCGCTTGCGAGGAAAAGCGCCGCATCCACGATTTCATCCGCGCCGGTTTTGCGCTCAAGCAGGTTGAGCCGGTGCGAAATTTCGGTTTCGTCCTCGCTTTGGTCGTGGCTGGCAAGGATCGCGCCGGGCGCAATGCCGTAAATCCGCGCCCTATCATCGCCGCGCGCCTCGGCGCCTTGTGCCAACATTTTTATAGTCGCGGCCAATGCGTGTTTGGACATTGTGTAGCTGAAGAAATCGGGATTGGGATTTTCCAGCTTCATATCGGTGATCTGGATCACGCAGCGCAGCGCGGCGCTTGTCGCCTTGGCGAGAAAGGCCTGCGCCATCAAAGTGGGGGCAAGAGCATTGACCGTCATCGCCTCGATATTCGTTGCCGGATCGCAATTGGTTGCATCATCATACGGAAAAACCGACGCCGAATTGACCAGACAGCGCCAATCGCCGAGCTGTGCGGCCAAATCCGCCACCATCGCCGCCGCCGCGGCAGGATCGGAGAGGTCGCAGCCGATCGTCTGGGCGCTGGGCAAAGTGGCGGCGAGACGTTCGGCTTGCGCATCAGAATCCTTGTAATGGATCACCACATGCCACCCCGCATCGGCAAAGCCGCGTACAATCGCCGCGCCAATCCGGGTCGCGCCGCCGGTAACAAGAATAGCAGGTCTGCTCATGAAAAAGGGCCGTATCAGTGAGTGGGCAGGGCATCAACGCTTAGCCCCTCGGCTCGGTTTCCGGTCTTTAGCTGAGTTTTTCGCCCCCGGTTTCCGGCCCTTAATCCAGTTTCCGGATCGCTTTTGCCTGAATCTGCGGGGAAAGCCGGGGCAGGATCGCCAATTCCTCCAATTGGGCGCGGGTGGCCGTCCCCGCGATCAAGGCGGCAAAGACCTGCGCCACGCTCCACTCGGCGTGGCCGCGTTCAATCCGCTCCATCCGGTCGCCGGCCTGCGCCTCGCCGGGTTCGAGCACGCGGAAATACCATCCCGACCGGCCGGTTTCGATGATCCTCTTGGTGATCCCGGTAACGCCAAATCGATGGTCGATTTTCCAACACGGTTGGCGCGGTTGGTTCACTTCGAGCAGCGCGCTGCCCAGACGGACGCGATCGCCGATAAAGACATCTGTTTCGGTGATGCCGGCCACCGACAGATTGGTGCCGAACGCGCCCGGTTCATCCAGCAGCGCGCGCGCATGGGCATCCTCAAGCTCGGCGCGCCAAATGGCATGGTGGTCGAGCGGGTAGAGATGCACCGCCTTTTCCGGGCCACCATGGACCCGGCGATCGGCCTGTTCATCGGGGGCAAAGCCATCTTCGAGGATTTGCACGACGCCATCGCGCGGGCGTTTGATAAAGGCGCTCAATTCCGCGCCATTGAACGGGCGCGCAGTGCCAGTGCAGATCGCTGCGATTGTGTGCGTCATGCTTTCCTTACCGTGATGGCGAGCCAGTTGCGATCCACCTGATCAAAGCCGGATGACTCGTAATCCAGAGCGTGTTCAATCGACCAATCGAGGCCCGATTGATAGGCGTTGCACAATTCATCGCGGGTGTAAAAATTGTACAGGCGATCAAATTTATCGCGCCCCTCGCGCTTGCCCAGTTTGAAATTGGCGCAGTGCCAACCGCCTTGTTTGAGCGATCGGCAAATCTTTTGGAGGGTGCCGGGAAAGGCGCGGCGCGGGCAGTGCAGCAAGCTGGCATGGGCCCAGACCGCATCATAGGCCGCCTCGGCCTCCAGCTCGTCAAAAGTCATCACGCGCGCGCCGATATCGTGGCGTTGATTGGCCTTGTCGACCATAGCCGGCGCGCCATCGGTCGCATCCACATCAAAGCCGTGTTCGATCATATAGGCCGCATCGCGGCCGCCCCCGCATCCCAGTTCAAGGATCCGCGCATTGGCGGGCAAACGCGCAAGAAAACCGGCCAGATGGCGGCTTTGCCCCTGCGCGGTGCTGGCGGTGTAATAGGGGGCCTGCGACTGGTAAAAGTCGTATGTGGCCCGGTCGCAGCTCACGCAGAGGGCGCGGAGGGTTCGCGTGATGCGGGATCGGGCGTATCACCGGCTTCTGCCTGTGCCTGTGCCTCGGCGGCGGCTTCGCGGTCACGCTGAGCGCGGCTTTTCTTTTGCGCGGCGGTTTTAAGTTGTCCGCAGGCCGCATCGATATCGCGCCCGCGCGGGGTGCGCACCGGCGCGCTGATCCCGCCTTCAAACACGATGTCGCTGAAGGATTTGATCCTCTCCGGCGTCGAACATTCGTAATTGGCACCCGGCCACGGATTGAACGGGATCAGGTTCACTTTCGCCGGCAGGTCAAATTGTTTGAGCAAGCGGACAAGTTCGTGCGCGTCTTCGTCGCTGTCGTTTTTGTCCTTGAGCATCACATATTCAAACGTGATGCGCCGCGCATTGGAGGCGCCGGGATAATCGGCGCAGGCCTGCAGCAGGTCTTCGATCCCGTATTTCTTGTTCAACGGCACGATTTCGTCGCGCACATCCTTGGTTACGGCGTGCAAGGACACCGCCAGATTGACGCCGATTTCCTCGCCGCAGCGTTCCATTGCGGGGACAACGCCGCTGGTCGA
>JABSPI010000048.1:578-9215 GCA_013214365.1 Erythrobacter sp. | reverse complement strand
GCGTGCAAGGACACCGCCAGATTGACGCCGATTTCCTCGCCGCAGCGTTCCATTGCGGGGACAACGCCGCTGGTCGACAAGGTGATGCGGCGCTTTGACAAAGCAAGCCCGTCGCCATCCATCACCAGATTGAGCGCATCGCGCACATGGTCGAAATTATACAGCGGCTCGCCCATGCCCATCATGACGATATTGGTCAGCAAGCGGCCATCAGCGGTGTAATGGCCCGCATCTTCGTCCTCTTCGCTGTCCTCCGCGCCCAAAGCGGCCATAGTGCCTTTGGGCCATTCACCCAAAGCATCGCGCGCCAACATCACCTGACCCACGATTTCGCCCGGCGTCAGATTGCGCACCAGCCGCATCGTGCCGGTGTGACAAAAGGTGCAATTGAGCGTGCAGCCCACCTGGCTCGACACGCATAAAGTGCCGCGGGTTTCATCGGGGATGAAGACCATTTCAAAATCGTGGCCATCATCGGTTTGCAGCAACCATTTGCGCGTGCCGTCCGAGGAATGTTGCGCCTCGACAATATTAGGGCGCCCGATCACAAACCGCTCAGCCAGCCATGGCCGCATGGTCTTGGCGATATCGGTCATGGCGGCAAAATCGGTCACACCGCGGTGGTAAAGCCAGTGGAACACCTGTTTCGAGCGCAGCTTGGCTTGGCGCGCATCCAGACCGGCCTCGGCAAACAATTCGCGAATGCGCGGGCGCGATAGGCCAATCAGGTCAATACGGCCATCCTCGCGCGGCGTGATATCGCGCGCAACGGGAACCGGGTCCACCTGCCCGGGGATGGTCATGAGGGTCGTGTCTGCCATGATTGGACGCGCATATAGGCGCGCTTGCGCCGTTTGACCAGATGCTGTGTCTACCTCTTGGCGTGCCTAGGCGCAGCCGACCAGAGCCGCATCAATCGCGGTGGCCACACCCGACAGGGCATAGCGATCGGTGAAACGCGCGCCATTGGCGGCGCGCGCCGATACGCTCATCCGGGTGGCGGAGCGCAAGGCCGCGATCACCGCTGCGTCCATCTGCGTGTCGCGCGCCCACGCATCGCGGCCCTTTGCAGTGAGTTCGAAGCGCTGCGTGCCAATGGTCAAAGTCACCTGCGCATCATCTGCAACACCGCGCGACAGGCGGATATGCAACTGAGTACGGATGCCCTGATCGGGCCAATTGGCGATGCTGGCAAAGCTTGCGCTGTCTGATCCGCGCTGCGGCTGGGCAATGGCATAGCAGCGCGCCGGGTCCGCATCGCGAAATGCGGCCCAATCGCCGTAAACGCCCAAACTGTCCTTCGCCGCCGCAGGCGCGGGCAATATGGCGGTGAGAGCGCCGATAAAAATGCAGGTGAGAATGCAGGTGGGGGCACCTGTGAAAGCCAGCCTAGTCATAGTCGATCGCCATGATTTCCCATTCCTTCACCCCGCTGGGCAATCGCACTGTGCGCACATCGCCCAAACTTGCCCCTTTGATCGCCTTGGCAATGGGCGAGCTCCACCCCACGCGGCCCTTGCCGGCATCTTGTTCATCATCGCCCACGATCTGGACCGTGCGCCGCTCATCCTCTTCATCGGCCAATTCGACCCGCGCGCCAAAAAACACTCTGCTGCGGTCGGGCTGGTTGGCGGGATCGACCACCCGGCACGCTTTCATCCGGCGCGACAGATAGCCCAATTCGCGGTCGATTTCGCGCATGCGTTTGCGGCCATAGAGGTAATCGCCGTTCTCGCTGCGATCGCCATTGCCCGCCGCCCAGCTGACGATTTCGACGATTTCGGGCCGTTCTGTGCCCAAAAGGTGGTCATAGCGCGCCTTGAGCGCGGCCATACCCGCCGGTGTGATCGGCGGGCCTTGGGTGGTTTTGGGCGGGGCGCTCACACTATATCCGCGTTCAGGGAAGGAATGTGTCGACCGTGCGCGGCAGGCCGGCTTGTTCGGGATACATATGCGAATAGGCGACCGCATTGCCGATCACCCGCATGACGTAATAGCGGGTTTCGAAATTGGCCGGGATTTTCTCGATCCATTCCTCCCATTCAATCTCGCCTTTGCGCGGATCACCGTTGAGCTGCAGCCATTGGCGCACCCGTCCCGGCCCTGCATTGTAGGAGGCAATCGCCAGTGGATAGGCCCCGCCATACAAATCCATCCGGCGCGAATAATGCGCATCACCCAAAGTGATGTTGTAAAGCGGGTCTTCGGTCAGGCTGGCGCTGAGATATTGGATGCCCAGAATTCCGGCTTCCTCGCGCGCGGTGCTGCGCAGCAATTGCATCATGCCGATCGCATTGGCGTGGCTTTTGCGGGTGCGGTCAAATTCGCTTTCCTGCCGCGCAATGGCGTGCACCATGGTCCAGTCATTGACCACGGGCGTTGGCACGGTGGGGTAACCGATCCGTTCAAATCCCGACAATCCGTTGCTGTCTGCCTCCATGCCGACCACCACGGCCATTTCTTTCAAACCGGTCTGCGCGGCCAATTGGTTGACCATCAACAAATCCTGCGGATCGCTCGCGGCATCGCCAATCGCTTGGAAGAAACGCCGCTCTGTGCGCCAGTCGCGGCGATTGGCGGCGATATTGCGGATGGCCCGGACCAAGGGGCGCGCTTCAAATTCGGCGCGGGCCGCATCATCGGCGTTTGCTCGTGGAATGGCGGCGAATTCGGGCATGGGCCGGCCCAATGCCCCCAATGACAATTGGCCGTAATATTGATGCGGATATTGCGCCGCCATTTCGAAATAGCGGACCGCGTCTTGTTCCTGCCCGGCCTGACGTGCGGCGCGGCCGGCCCAATAAAANCCCTTGGCCCGGGTCAGCGGGCTTTGNGCCGCTTTGCCATAACGCANGAATAGCGGCGCCGCCGCATTGCCATTGCGCAATTCCCACAAGGCCTTGGTCCCGCCCAGCCACATCAGATCGGTGTAACGATCGCGCAGCCGGAATGAGCCTTTGGAAATGTCGGCGTCCGGCGCGAACAGGTCGTCGATCTTGCTCGCGATTTGCACCGCGCGCGTGGCGCTGGCGGATTTGCTGGTGGTGAGCATATCGCCCACCATCGCCTCTGCATCATGGGCGGGCGCTGCAAATTGGGGACGATTGGCCAAAGCGGCGATGGCCGATTGGGTTTGGTTCTGGGCGCGGTAATAATTGACCAGATTGTAGACATAGCCGGCATTGCTCATAGCATCAGCAGGCGCATCAAAGCCCGCATCNGCCGGCAAATTGCCGCGCACCAAAGCNAGCCGCGANAGCGCAAGCGGCCGNTCGGATGCCGGCAGGTTGATCATTTGCCGTTCGGCCGCAGCGGCGTTTTCCTGCCACAGCAGCGCATCCATGCGTGCACGGTGGTCATCATCGCTCAAATCGCTTCCGAACAGGCTCAAAATATAGGCCTCGGCCGGCTCGCTCATATCCCCGCCGCGCCACGCCTCGCGGGCCATTTCGCTCGCCTCAGGGCGCCGCACCGCGGCCAGTGTCAGCGCATAGAGCGCGCGCGCGTGGTTGGTGCGCGGCGGATTGGCATCGAAAAAGGCCAGCACGTCCTCCTGACGCGGGACCGCATCGTCGAGCGTTTGCTCCGCCTTGATTTGCAACACATTGGTGCGCGGAAAATCGGGATAGGCCAAGACAAAGCCGGCATAATCGGCAAATTCATATTCGCCATTTGCGTGCAAACGTTCCCAGCGATTGATCGCCGCGCCGATTTCGCCCGGTTGGCGCGCCACCATATTGCCGCGCACATCACCGCTCATTTGCGCCAGCGAAGGTGTGGCCAAAGATATCGTGGCCAACGCCCCGACCGATGCGGCTGCAACAGCCAGGAAAGCGACGGGACGTGGAAGCAAATTGCGGACCATGCTGGACATTATGTGGAAAGGCTCCTTATCAGGCGCTGAACGGATGCAGGCGGCGCTAGCCAAATGCGCCGGCAAGGCAAGACTATTTGATTGAGGCAGGAAAAAAGCAATGTTCAGCGGCTCGATACCGGCTCTGGCGACTCCTTTTAGCGGTGGATCGTTTGATGAGCACGCTTTTCGGCAATTGGTCGATTGGCAAATCGACAATGGCAGCGCGGCTCTGGTCCCTTGCGGAACCACGGGCGAGGCATCGACCCTGTCCAATGCCGAACACCACCGTGTGATCGAGGTGTGCATCGAACAGGCCGCAGGCCGGGTGCCGGTGATCGCAGGCTGCGGCAGCAACGATACGCGCAATGCCGCCTTGCATATGAATTTCGCCAAGAAAGCGGGCGCGGCGGCGGGGCTGTGTGTGGCGCCTTATTATAACCGCCCGAGCCAAGCGGGATTGATCGCGCATTTCAGCTATCTGGCACAGGAATGCGACCTGCCCATCGTGCTCTATAATGTGCCCAGCCGCACCGTGACCGATATCGAGGACCAGACCGTGGTCGAATTGGTCAAACGTTTCCCTGAACAGATTATCGCAATCAAGGATGCCAGCGGCGATTTGTCGCGGGTGGCGGATCACCGGATGGGGATCGGGCGCGATTTTTGCCAATTGTCGGGCAATGATGAATTGTGGCTGCCGCATTCGGCCGCCGGGGGCAGGGGGGCGATTTCGGTCACCGCCAATGTTGCGCCCGCTTTGTGCGCGGAATTTCATGACGCGATTGCGGCCAATGATCTGAAGAAAGCGCGCGAGTTGAACGATCGGCTGTTCCCGCTCCATTATGCCATGTTCTCCGATGCCTCACCTGCACCGGTGAAATATGCATTGAGCCGCGTGCACGACTGGTTCTCGCCCGCCGTGCGCCTGCCGATTGTCGAGGCCAGCGAAGCCTCGCGCAAAGCGGTCGATGCAGCGCTGGAACATGCAGGGCTGGTTTAAGCCGCCAGCTCGGGGCCTGCTCTGGTAAAAGGTCGGGCTTTTTCTTGGCCGCGTAGGCGCGCTGTTCAATACAGCGCCGCGATGCTGCGGTTGGGCAATATCGGCGAATATGCGCAAAATCTTTGCCAATCGCGCGCTGGCACCCTATCTGCCGCTCCATCATGGCAAGGCCCAAACCTGAAACTTTCGACAAGCACAAAACCGTCGCGGAAAATCGCCGTGCGCGGTTCGACTATCATATCGAAGACAAATTCGAAGCCGGCCTTGCATTGCAGGGGACCGAGGTGAAGGCCTTGCGCGCGGGCGAGGCGACGATTGCGGAAAGCTATGCCGAAGTGCGCGATGGCGAGGTGTGGTTGATCAACGCCAACATCCCCGAATACAGCCACGGCAACCGCTTGAACCACGAACCGCGCCGGCCGCGCAAATTGCTGCTCCATGCGCGCGAGATCGGCAAGTTGTTCGGAGCGGTGGAGCGCAAGGGCATGACGCTGGTTCCGTTGTCGGTCTATTTCAACAAAACCGGCCGGGCAAAGGTTGAACTGGCTCTGGCCAAGGGCAAGCAGGCGCATGACAAACGCGCCAGCGTCAAAGAGCGCGACTGGAAACGCGACAAAGCGCGCATTATGCGCGACCGGGCCTGATTTTACGGGCTATTTAATTCATCCATTGGTCAGACACCCAATGATACCCATATGGGCGATGATGTTTGCTCCACCACCCTTGTGCGATGTGCACTTGCATTCCCCGGGCGCTAAGCCCAAGGGGCGCGCGACGTTATGAGCACCAAACCCACCTCTTCTCGCGGATTTTTCGACAATCCGATGAAATGGACCGGCCGCCGGCTGGGGCGCTATGTGCCGCGCCGCGAAGAGATGGCGCGCAACAAATATCTGCGCCCGATTGCGCATCGCTTCTTATCGCCTGAATTGTGGCGGTTTACGCGCCGTTCGGTGCCGCGCGGTGTGGCTCTGGGTCTGTTCAGTGCCTTTATCATCCCGTTCGGGCAGATTTTTCTGGCGGCGTTTCTTGCGCTGCCTGCGCGCGCCAATGTGCCTTTGGCCGCGACCGTCACCTTTGTGACCAATCCTTTCACCATCGCCTTTTGGGCGGTCATCGCCAACCAAGTGGGCAATTTTGTGCTGCGCATCGATGCCGCCACGGTTGAGGTGTCCTCGGCGAAAATGGGTTCGTCATGGTGGGTGACGATTGTCGAAGTGTTCGAGATGGCGGGCGTGACGGTGGTGGGCTTTCTTGTCCTTGCCGTGGTCAGCTCGGCTGTAGGTTATCTCCTTTCTGGTGCAATTTGGCGTCTGATGGTTGCACGCAGGCGGGCAAAACGTCTGAAAGGGATGGAACAGCGGCTCGACCAGAGGCTCGGCGCCGACTAGGCTGCTGGATGAGATGCGCAAGGGTGCTAACCGGCTCTGCGTTCCCGATAACATTCTGCCTTTGAAGCGATAGCCGATTGTGAACACACAGGTCTCAGACCCGATCCAAACCACGCCGGCGCCCGAACAGGGCGACACGAACAGCTCGGGCCTGCCGCTTTTGGGCGGGGTCGGCCTTGCCTTATTGAGCAGCGCTGCTCTGCTTTATCTGGCCACCTCGGACTGGGTGCTCAGCTTGGCCTATGGCGCGGGTTTGGTGGTTTTGTTGATCGGCGCTCTGGCGTTTGAACGCATGGCGGCCAACCCTTCAGTGAACGAGGAGGCAAGCCCGGATTGGTCGGTCACGGTTGCCGCAATCGAAGTGCAGGGCGCGGCCAATGGAGCAGGGTTGGCGATTGCGATCGCGGACCGGGCGAACCGGATGGTGTGCGCCAATGGCCCTTTTCGCGAACATTTCGGCACGGATGCCGCCCCGCCGGCCATGGCGCTTGACCGGCGCGGTCTGGAGGCGATGACCCGTCTTGCGCGCAATGCCTGGCGCGATGGCCATGCCGCTCTGGACAAGATGGCCCATGCCGATGCGCAATGGCGGGTGGAGGTGACGCGGGCAGGGCGCGGCAAAGATCATCTGATCTGGGTGTTTGAACCCGTGCTGGCCCCGCAACGTGATGTTTTGGCCGATATTGATCTGGGTGGGCTGCTGGGCACTATGCTGAGCCGCGCCGGGATCGAGGCGGCGGTCACCGGCGCGGATGGCAAAATTCGCTCGGTCAGCGCCGGTTTCGCCGCGCGCGCAACCGGGGATGAGGCGGCCGATACGCCCGAAAACCTGATCGGCGAGGATTTTGTCTCATATCTGCGCGCTGATGAGCGTGATCGGATTTTCTTCGCCCGCGAAGGGCGCAGCGGAACCCCGCAGACATTGATTGATGTGCCATTGGCCGAACCCGCGATTGCGGGTGAATTGCCCGGGCCGGATGACGGGGTGACCTTGATGCTGTTGGTCGATGGCGGCGTCGGCATTGGCAGCGCGTGGGACGGATCATCACAAGCCGGTGTCGCCCAGTTGGAGGCGTTGCTGGCGCAATTGCCGCTGGGGCTGGCGATGACCGACCGCGATGGCCGGTTCCTGTTCGGCAATGAGGCGTTCTTGCGATCGATAGAGCGTGAGGGGCGCGGCCTGCCCGCATTTCCGACCGATCTGGTGGTGCGCGAGGATAAGGCGGCGCTGTCCGATGCGGTGCGCCGTCACGGCCGCGGCCCGGCAAGCAGCGGCGATATGGCGGTGCGTCTGGTTGGGCAGCCGGATGAACCGGTGTCGATGGGGCTTGCCGGGGTGCGCGGCCTGGGTGAGGCCTCGGTCCTCTTGAGCCTGGCTGATACCTCGGAGGAGAACCAGCTCAAGCGGCAGGTTGCGCAGGCCACCAAAATGCAGGCCGTGGGCCAGCTCGCCGGCGGGGTGGCGCATGATTTTAACAATGTGCTGACCGCGATTATCGGCACCTGCGATTTGATGTTGCTGCGCCATACGCCGGGCGACAGCGATTATGACGACATTCAGCAGATTCGCGCCAATTCCAACCGTGCGGCCTCGCTGACGCGGCAATTGCTGGCCTTTTCCCGGCAACAGACCCTGCGGCCCGAAATTCTGCAATTGCCCGACGTGATCAGCGAAGTGAACCCGTTGATCAAACGGCTATTGGGCGAAAAAATCGACTATTATGTCCAGCATGATCGCAATCTGGGCCCGGTCCGGGCCGATCCGCAACAGCTGGAGCAGGTGATCATGAACCTCGCGGTGAATGCGCGCGATGCGATCAACGCCAATGGTCCGCATGGCCGGGCGGTGAAGGGCAAGCGCGAAGGGCGCATCTCGGTCCTCACCCGCAGCATTGATTCAAGCCAGGTGGTCAAGCTGGGCTCGGAAGTTTTGCCGCCGGCCGATTACACCGTTTTGGTGGTCGAGGATAATGGCGGCGGCATCCCCAAAGATGTCTTGCCCAAATTGTTCGAACCCTTTTTCACCACCAAAGAGCAGGGCAAGGGCACCGGTTTGGGCCTGTCGACCGCTTACGGCATTGTCAAACAATCGGGCGGTTTCATCTTTGCCGACAATGTCGCCGATACCGCTGGCCGTCCCAAGGGCGCGCGTTTCACAATCTATTTCCCTGTGCACCATGGCGAGGCGCCGCGGCGCGCCGAAATCGCCGACGAAACCGCGTCTTCCGAATGGTCGGTGGGGGGCAAGATCCTGTTGGTTGAGGACGAGGATATGGTCCGCAAAATTGAACGGATCCTCGGCAATTCGATCGAACGCCGCACGGTGGAGGGCATGGACTACGGTAGTTTTGACCCCCACAAGAGGCCAGCCCGAACCAGCGCCCCACCCC
>JABSPI010000048.1:0-568 GCA_013214365.1 Erythrobacter sp. | reverse complement strand
TATGACATCACGGCATGCCCCGGCGGGGAGGAAGGGTTGGCCGCGATCACCGCCGATGCATCCTTCGATATCGTCGTGAGCGATGTGGTCATGCCCGGCATGGATGGGCCGGCCATGGTCCGCGCGATCCGTGAACAACGCCCCGATATCCCGGTTTTGTTCATGTCCGGCTATGCCGAAGAGGCGCTGCGCAAGGATATCGACATTCCCAATATGCATTTCATCGCCAAACCCTTCAGCGTCGCCGCGATCAGCGACAAGGTCGGCACAGTGATGCGCAGCGCGAAAGCGGCGCAATCGGGCTAAACCCGAAATTTGCGCTGTGCTGCTGGTTGGAAGGGGCCGTTTTGCACGGCTGAAATCGGCGTTCTGAAAAAAAGTTTTGTTCCACTCTTGTTCTTTTGGAACAAACCGGATACATCGTTTCCAACAGGGGGCGGCGATGGGGCCTCTCCAATGGGCTGGTTAAAACTCGATAACCTGCTCTAGGAAAGTGAAGGAGCGCATGCGATGGCTACGCAGTTAAAGCTGGTAGAGAAGGAAAAAGGCGTGGATCGGCAAAAGGCAC
>JABSPI010000468.1 GCA_013214365.1 Erythrobacter sp. | reverse complement strand
AACAAAGAAAGAAACAAAGAAAGAGAAAAAGAAAGAGAAAAGAAAGAGAAAAGAAAGAGAAAAGAAAGAGAAAAGAAAGAAAAAAAAAAAAAAAAAGAAAGAAAGAAAAAAGATTATCTTATGTCAATATCATATCACTGTTATTTTTAATGAACTTTATCAAATTAGTATAAAAAAAGAGATCACCCAATTTTCCCTTTTTTTTATTTGATTTTTGTTTTTAGGTAAAACGCAAGGGGTCCTAGTCAGGATCAACACCACAGAATTTAT
The DNA here is from genome assembly GCA_013214365.1 of Erythrobacter sp. Classification (GTDB taxonomy): domain Bacteria; phylum Pseudomonadota; class Alphaproteobacteria; order Sphingomonadales; family Sphingomonadaceae; genus Erythrobacter. The sequence continues at coordinate 1,498 of JABSPI010000468.1, read as the reverse complement.
TAGTGACCTCTCAGTTTCTGGACAGTCCACCGGTCCTTCACAAAGTTTTTAGAGCGAACATGATGATACTCCAGCAGTTGGCCTGCAAGACCTATCACACAGTGATAGCATCAAACTTCGAACATCACAACCAAAAACCAATACTTCTCCAAGAACAGGAGCAGCTGGTCAATGTAGTATTCCTACCAAAGAGGACAAGCAAAGAATCATGCGGTCAAAAGTAGTTGACGAAAAAAATAGATCGATTTTGACTTTGAGGTCAGCAGCCTTCTAAATAGCACACTAATTGGCTCTACTGCAAGGAAATTGAAATCTAAGTCGAGTCCTGTCTATAATATGGGCAAGTAACTATTTGAAATAGCCTAGAAAAGGAAAAATGGTAATTTGCAAAAGCCTAACCTCTGGGAGGGGAAAATCAGGAAAATCGGAGAAGAACTGAAGAATCTCAGAAAGGCGTTCAAAACGGCAAACCTAGAAGAGAAAGAAAGACTGAAAGAAAGATTTTCGAGATGAATACCACAAAGAACGTACCTTAAGAAAGCAGTGCAGATAAGGAAAAGAAAGCGAAACATAGCAAGGAAACGAGCTGCCTTCATCGCAAACCATACAAACTCTCCAAGACACTCTTTCAAAATGAACTCCCTTGATGTCTCTCGACGAGTATGCAAGACATCTAGAATTTTTTCATGCAGATCCAAGAGGGAATGAACCGCTGTGAGGTTGTCAGAGAGTCTTGCCGGTAAACCTGAAACTCCATTATACTCAAGAGAGCCTACATTCACTGAAATTAAGGAGGTAGTGAAAAAAATCCAGAAGCTCATCTGCACCAGGACAAAACGGAAACCATACAAAGAGTACAAACACATTCACTACTTAGGAAATTGTGGCTACCACTGAAAGTCATGTGGAGAAAAGGAACTATTCCACCAAAGTGGCAAACGGCTGAAGGCATCTTTACCAGGGTTCGCCAAACAGAAGATTTCGTACCCGCCAATATGGCAGACAGAATTAAAAATTTGTCTGCCAAGTGAAAATCCTACCGGCCAGCAAGTAGAGTTTTATGAACTACCTTGTATGGGCTAGTTATATAGTTTGCTTAAAAAATTAATCTGCAGCAATAAAACTTTCAGTTTGAAAACAAGGGAAACAACCGTAAAAAAGAACAATTAGAACAATTTACAAGGGAGAGAATGACAATGAAGCACAACATATGTTTTAAGTATATTAAGTGTCAGCGCTTCAATTATACTAAAATGACTGCAATATCCATGTGCATGACAATTTTCTTAATCACGATAATTTGCACGTGAATGAAAAAAGCGCATAATAATAAGTAAATTTAATTCAACAATTGATATGTTTAATAAATGGCAGAGCAATTGAATCAGTTAATCGCGTTTTTTAAACGATCAGAGCAAAACTTTCTTGTCTCCTCGAGTCGTGTTGATGTGCAATGTTGCCGTCACATGTCTTGAGGGGATTTTTATAAACTGGAGGT
>JABSPI010000467.1 GCA_013214365.1 Erythrobacter sp. | reverse complement strand
CTTGCTGTTCAGGGTGTGTGGTGCCGTTAAAGGCCCGCAAAGATTGCGCGACGATATTTGGCGCGATCTTCTTCATCCATCGGGTCAATCTCACCGACAACCGTTTCAATCGTTTCCGCAGCAGGTGAATCTGGTAGAGCCTCAACCATCGTCTCAGTGCTCTCCCCCTCACTGGATTGGGGGGCGGGGGTTTGGGGCTGTTCAAAGGATTGAAGCTCGGCAGCCTTCACGAGCGCAGAGCGAATACGGTTAGCCTCTTCGTTGGAATAGCAGACGCCGTACTGGTTGCCCTTATCATCTTCAACGACCCAAACTGGAACCACGGAAAACGTCATCTCTCACCTCATGTAGAAGGATTGCGAACAGTGGCCGAAAAAACAATTCCCCCATCGGGGACTTCTGCAACAGCCATCCTGAGGGGTCGTCCACCGCTCGCAAACTGAATTTTTGGGAAGTTGCCCCGCGCAAGCGACCTGAAGTCAGCTTTGCGATTGTGGTGAATCTACCAGTATTCGCATTCCCGTCAAGCCGCGCTGTATTCGCGAACCAATATCGCTACCGCCACCAGAAAAAACGAACCAAAAGTGAAGCCACTGAAAGCTGCATCTGAATGCAGCTCTATCTGGGATTCGACAAGCGCGTGCTTTACGGTCGCGTGAATTGCGAAGAAGAGCGCAAACCCAAACCCCATGGAGGCAATGCCGCCGCAAAGCCCAAACAGAAACGACGCCAATTCTTTCATCACCCACCCCCAAAGAACGGTTCTGCCGCTTCCAGATAGATGCGCAAGGCATTTTTCAGCTCACCCTGAACACGTTGCGCCCTGCCCCTAAGCTGACCAGCTGCTTGCGGTAGCGTCACATGTCCACACACAAGCCCCGTGATAGGCCGGATGAAGTTCTGCTCAGGTAAGGTAGCCTCACCAGCTGCAACAGCTCTCTGGCCCTGCCTGAGTCCATGTATCTTGTCTGCTAGATCACCAGCTTGCTTGCCGTCGATAAAAACAAGATCACCTGAGCCGCCCATATGAACCTCTCGGCAGACCATGTAATCACGAAGCTGTAAGGCTGTGCGTCCGTGGAGTTCTTCAAGAAAGCGGTCTTTTAACATATTGCTGATTGCATCGCGTGGGCCTAGCGCTCGGATGATGCCAGCAGGCGGCGGCTTTAGTTGCGATTTACGGCCCTTGGCCCTTAAATCCGTTACAGCATCACGCCGCCGCTTTGCCTCTTCAAAATCCCCATCGATTATTGCAAGGCGCTCGGCCTCCTGTTGCGCCCATAACGAATTGTCAAAATCGTTTCGCCTCGTGATGTATGCGCGCTCAGGTTTTAAAACCGCTTGGTGTTTCATTAGGCCACCCCCTCGCTATAGAGCGCTAAAAACAAGACCAGAAACACTATTCCAAAGGCCAAACCGGCGTTGCGTTGTGCGTCTTTATTCATGCCACCTGCTCCCATCCTGCGCCATTTACAAAGCGGGTCAGGTTCGCCTCACCAATCGCGATGATTTCATCTTGGCCGGGGCTGTGTACAACTTGTGCGGTGTCAGCTTGTTCTACTTCCACAACCTCAACAGCTGCAAGCTTTACGAAGATGGCGTGACCCCATCGCTTGTGAGCCCACCTGACAGAATTAAGCGCTGACGTATGGTCCCCGCGCTTCGTTAAGCGGGCTATCATTGGGTAGCTGTAATGCTGGGGATTACGGGCGCGAATAAAAGCGCAGATGAAGTGGCGAGGCTCTACATGCTCGCGGCGCTTGCTGCGTTGCCAGA
>JABSPI010000466.1 GCA_013214365.1 Erythrobacter sp. | reverse complement strand
AGATATTGCGCGGTGTCCCCCGGCTTGGCACGGCCAAAGGACAGCCGGTTTTCGCTGGCATGGCGGATCCAGTCTTGTGCGCGCATGGCCCCCGCATCAGCGCCGCTACCGCCACTCTTGTTTTCGCCACCACCCGCGTCCTCACGCGCAAACCGCAGCGCATAGACCCGGCTGTGGTTGAGCTGTTTGCACCCGCCAAAGGCGAGGCCCTGGATCTGTTCGTGTTCGATATCGAATTCGGGGCGGGGGCTGGACCCATGCATGTCCAGCCAGGCCTGCGCGTAAGCGGGCGAGGCGGCGTTGGCGAGGCCATGAACCAGCAGGCCGTTTTTGCGGATCTGCTGCGCGGTCAATTCCGGATAGGCCGAATACCAGAACGGCGCGGGCATCATCGCGCGCCGGGCAAAGCGTTTGAACCTGTCCCCGTCGGCCGCCCCGCGGGTCAATAAGAACCGGGTTTCGGGAAAGCCTTTGCTGCTGCTCCACGCTGCGCTCACCCCTTGGGCGGCTTTGATGATGAAATCTTCGAAATAGCTTTCCCAGCTGCCGTCATAATTGCTGAAAAAGACAAAATGCCGGGTGCCCGGCGGCACCAGCCAGCGGGCAAAATGGACCGATCCCATCTGGCCCAAATGGCCTTTGCGCATCGTCCCCATGGTCAGCCGTTTTTTTAAGAATTTAAACGCCAAAGGCAAAACGATATGGCGCCGGAAAAACCCCCCTTGAAGATGGGTGATGGCGAGCATGTGATTGTGCACCCACTCGCCTTTGCCCGGGCGATTGGGCGGGTTTTCATGTTCGAGCAAATCCCCGACCAATTCAGGGTCGGGATCGCTGTCATCAGCGAGATTGGCGCGCTCTGCCCGGCGCAGCAAGAACGCGAATAGCCCCGCCAATATCCCCACCAGCACCAAGGTCGGGAGGAACCCCAGCAAAGCGGCGCTCAACGCGCCCGACATGGTCATGGAATCACCGCTCATCGCAGCAAGGATCATCGCGACCGACGCGGCATAAAACACAGCCAGCAAGGCCCAAATGATCGCCGGCAAAGATCCGATAACTTGCGCAATCACAGTGAGTGTCGCACCGGTCTGCCCACGCCGCAGCGAGCTGACGAATTTCTCAATCCACGGTGAATTGTGGCGGTCAACATAGCTGGGCGCGCTCTGGCCCTTGCAGGCATCGATCATCTGTTTGAGATCGGGCCGGGTCACCGCGCGCCGCGCCGCGGCAACAATTTCGAGCGGTTGGTGCAAAGCCGGATTGCCCGCCTCACCGGCCAGCACCTGTTCTTTGACAATCGCGGCAATTTCGCTGTGGCCGAGGATTTCGCGCAGGCTGAAATCGTCAACCCCGCTGAAACTGCGCCCGGTGATGCGTCGCCCGATCGGGATGCGGTCGCCCAATTGGCGGCTGTGTTTGCGCATCCACCCGGCCAGATCGCCGCGATGCGCGACTTGGCAAGCGCGCGCTACAATCGGGAACAGATCATCGCCAAGCGCATCGTTGATCGCGGCAATGACGTCCAATTCGCTGCCATCGCCGGTCGCCTCGATCGCAAAAATTGCGGGCTCGTCAGGGTCGACCGGGGCAATTGCGCAGGCGCTGATGAAATGGATCACGCCGGTTGCATCGAGCCGGTCCCGGATCTCCTGAGGGGCCGGATTGCCAAAACACCTGGCAAGGTCGCGGTTGACCTGTTCGGCGAGCAATCCCCCCGCTTGTCCCTTGGCGCGCATCGGGACAATCACCGAAAGCAAAAGAGGCACTTGCGACATTG
>JABSPI010000465.1 GCA_013214365.1 Erythrobacter sp. | reverse complement strand
CGCCAGCTCGAATCGAAGGCCGCGCAGGGCAATGAAGACGCCCCGGCCGAGGGTGAGCAAGCCAAAGAGGCGGGTTCGAAGAAAGAAACCGCGCTCGACCAGTTCACCGTCAATCTCAACCAGAAGGCCGAAGACGGCCGGATCGACCCGCTGATCGGGCGCGGTCCAGAGGTTGATCGCACCGTGCAAATCCTGTGCCGCCGGTCGAAGAACAATCCGCTCTATGTGGGCGATCCCGGTGTCGGCAAAACCGCCATCGCGGAAGGGCTGGCGCGCAAGATCACCGAGGGCGATGTGCCCGAAGTGCTGCAAGAAGCGGTGATTTACTCGCTCGACATGGGCGCATTGCTGGCGGGCACCCGCTATCGCGGCGATTTTGAAGAGCGTTTGAAACAGGTCGTGTCCGAATTGGAGGGCATGCCGCACGCAATCTTGTTCATCGATGAGATCCACACCGTCATCGGCGCAGGCGCGACCAGCGGCGGGGCAATGGACGCCTCCAATCTGCTTAAGCCGGCGCTGTCCTCGGGGGCGATCCGCTGCATTGGATCAACCACCTACAAAGAGTTCCGCAATCACTTCGAAAAAGACCGCGCTTTGCTGCGCCGGTTCCAGAAAATCGATGTGAACGAACCCACGATCGAGGACACGATCAAGATTTTGAAAGGCCTGCGCAGCGCCTTTGAAGATCACCACAAGGTCAAATACACGCCCGACGCGCTCAAAACCGCGGTCGAATTGTCGGCCCGCTACATCAATGATCGCAAATTGCCCGACAAAGCCATCGACGTGATCGACGAAGTGGGCGCGATGCAAATGCTGGTCCCGCCCAGCCGGCGCAAGAAAAAGATCACCGCGCGCGAAATCGAAGCGGTCATCGCCACCATGGCGCGGATCCCGCCCAAATCGGTGTCGAAAGACGACAAGAAGGCGCTCGAAAATCTCAGCCGCGACCTCAAGCACGTCGTGTTTGGGCAGGACGAGGCGATCGAGCGTTTGTCGACCGCGATGAAGCTGTCGCGCGCCGGGTTGCGCGATCCGGACAAGCCGATTGGCTCGTTTCTGTTCTCCGGCCCGACCGGTGTGGGTAAGACCGAAGTGGCGCGCCAGCTGTCCTCGATCATGGGGATCGAGCTGAAGCGTTTTGACATGTCCGAATATATGGAACGCCACAGCGTCTCGCGTCTGATCGGGGCGCCTCCGGGTTATGTCGGCTATGATCAGGGCGGATTGCTGACCGATGCGGTCGACCAAAACCCGCATTGCGTCTTGTTGCTCGACGAGATTGAAAAAGCGCATCCCGACCTGTTCAACATTTTGTTGCAGGTGATGGATAATGGCCGTCTGACCGATCACCACGGCAAGACGGTTGATTTCCGCAATGTCGTGCTGATCATGACCACCAATGCCGGCGCGGCCGATATGGCCAAGAGCGGCATCGGATTTGGCGATGTGTCGAAAGAAGACGCCGGCACCGAAGCGGTCAACAAAATGTTCACGCCTGAATTCCGCAACCGTCTGGATGCGATTGTGCCCTTTGCCTATCTCGGCAAGAGCACGGTTGCGCGCGTGGTCGACAAGTTCATCCTCGAGCTTGAATTGCAATTGGCCGAACAAAACGTCCACATCCAATTCGACAGCGATGCGCGGGCGTGGCTGGCGGATAAAGGGTATGACCGTCTCTATGGCGCGCGCCCAATGGGCCGCCTGATCCAAGATCGGATCAAGCAACCGCTCGCGGAGGAATTGCTGTTTGGCAAGCTTGCCGATGGGGGCGAGGT
>JABSPI010000464.1 GCA_013214365.1 Erythrobacter sp. | reverse complement strand
GCCCCGGTTTTGATTGTCGATGAATGCCGAGAAAGCGGGTCTTTAGGTGAAGAGCTTGTCGCCAAGCTGGTTGAGGGCGCAGCACCCGCCGCGCCCCCAGCCGCCCCGCAGAGATCGCCGGCTCAATCATGTCGGGCGCAATGCTGGCCGGGGGATCGCGCGGGTCGTCCTTGGGGAAGGCGACATAGAGCGCATCATCGGCAATATGTTCGATCTCGACATCGCCAGTGTCAAACGGCAGCGCCAAGAGCACGCAATCGGCGCGCCCATGATGCAGGCTTTCGAGCGCATCCTGACTGGTTTCCTCGCGAAGCAGCAAGGTAAGATCGGGCCGTTCGCGTTTGAGCCGGGGCAGCAAATGCGGGATCACAAAGGGGGCAATTGTGGGGATCACGCTCATCCGCAATTGGCCCGATAACGGCTTGCCCGCGGCCTGAACCAGATCGGACAGCTCCTCGGCCTGGCGCAGCACCCTCTGCGCCTTGGCCACCACCTGTTCGCCCAAAGCGGTGAACCGCACCACCCGGCGCGAGCGTTCAACCAAGGTCACTCCGAGCAGCGATTCCAATTCGCGAATCCCGGCGGAGAGCGTGGATTGCGACACAAAACTGGCATCGGCAGCGCGCCCGAAATGACCGTGTTCGTGCAGCGAAATCAGATATTGCAGCTGCTTGATCGTGGGGAGGTAAATGCTCATCGCTCGCTACTCGCTGGTTAGCGCCTCTTCCATACTGGCCTGCATTTCATCAATATGGGTCATGACCAGCCGCCCGTTTTTGACTGCAAAGGCGAGCTTGCCCTCGACCAGTTCGAGCGCATCCTTGCCAAACACATCATAGCGCCAGCCTTGCAAAACCTTGAGGTCGCGCATCCCCGCGGCGAGCGCTTCCATCTCATCCGCACGGGTCAAAAGCCGGGCTGCGACATCGATTTCGCGGGCGCGGATTTTGAGCAGCAATTTGAGCAGATCGGCAACCAGCGCCCCCTCTTTGCCCAAAGGCGCGCCGCGCTTCATCTTTTCGGGCATTTCCTCTTTGGGCAGCGGCTCTGCCTCGGCGATCACTTTCATCAAGCGTTTGCCGATATCATTGTCGCGCCACGCGCTCGACAGGCCGCGCACTTTGGCCAGATCGCCCTGTTTCTTGGGCGGGTGCGCGGCGATATCGGCGAGGGTTTCGTCGCGCATAATGCGCCCGCGCGGAATATTCTTGTGCTGCGCCTCGCCCTCGCGCCATGCGGCCAGAGCCTTCAACCGGCCCAGAACTTGCGGATTGCGGCCCTGTTGGCGGATGCGTTTCCAACTGTTGTCCGGATCGATCAGATAATTCGACGTCTCCGCCAGTTTTTCCATTTCCGCATCGAGCCAATCGCCGCGTCCGGTCTTGATCAATTTCTTGAGGATTTTGGGAAAAATCTTGGACAAATGGGTGACATCGCCGATCGCATATTCGATCTGGCGATCGGTCAGGGGGCGGCGGCTCCAATCGGTGAAACGGGCGCCCTTGTCGATTTGGATGCCCAACCAATGGTCAACCAGATTGGCATAGCCGATCTGTTCGGATTGGCTGATTGCCATCATCGCGATTTGGGTGTCGAACACCGGATGCGGGGTTTTGCCGGTCATGTTGACGATGATTTCGACATCCTGCCCGCCGGCGTGAAACACTTTGAGCACGTCTTCATTGTCGGTCAAAAGGTCGAGCAGCGGCCCCAGGTCAATGCCATCGGCAAGCGGGTCGATGGCGGCGGCTTCTTCGGTGTTGGCGATTTGCACCAGGCACAGTTCGGGCCAATAGGTGTTTTCGCG
>JABSPI010000463.1 GCA_013214365.1 Erythrobacter sp. | reverse complement strand
CACGCGCTTGATCCGGTCTATGCCAAGAAGCTGGGCGTGGACATTGACGAATTGATCGTCTCGCAACCCGATACAGGCGAGCAGGCGCTCGAAATTACCGACACGCTGGTGCGTTCCAATGCGATTGATGTGTTGGTGGTCGATTCGGTTGCGGCTTTGGTGCCGCGTGCCGAGATCGAGGGTGAGATGGGCGATTCGCATGTGGGCTTGCAGGCCCGGCTCATGTCGCAATCGCTGCGCAAGCTGACCGGTTCGATCAATCGTTCGAAATGTATGGTGATCTTCATCAACCAGCTGCGGATGAAGATCGGGGTCATGTATGGCAATCCGGAAACGACCACGGGCGGCAATGCGCTGAAGTTTTATGCCTCGGTCCGTTTGGATATCCGCCGCACCGGCCAGATCAAGGATCGCGACGAGGTGATCGGCAACTCGACCCGCGTCAAAGTGGTCAAGAACAAGGTCGCGCCGCCGTTCAAACAGGTCGAGTTCGACATCATGTATGGGGAGGGGATCTCCAAGATTGGCGAGATTTTGGATCTTGGCGTTAAGGCCGGCATCGTTGAGAAATCGGGCAGCTGGTATTCGTATGACAGCGTCCGGATCGGCCAGGGCCGCGAAAACGCCAAAACCTATCTGAAAGAAAACCCTGAAGTTTGCGACAAGTTGGAAGCCGCCATTCGCGGTAAAACCGACGAGGTCGCCGAGGAAATGATGACGGGGCCGGACGCGGACTCCTGAGACTGATCCTCAAGCGGGCGCCCTGCATGGCTTGAACAAGCGGGGTGACATAAGCGCGGGTTTGATATCCCGCCGCCCGGAGAAACGGAATGCCGGCGTAAACCCATCCTCACCCCGAGGGACACGGTTTGCGCCGGTTTTTCGTATTTCACTGTGGTTCGCAAGTTTGGCTGTTTGCGCTCTGCTTAGCGTGTCTTTTCGCTCTGTTTGGAGGCTGGATTGCCGCTCCTGTGTCACCCTGTGTGCCTCTTGTGTCCCCTTTGATTGCGCTTTGGCGGTGCTTAATGGGCGAAATGTATCGGTGAATACGGGCAAATGGCGCTCTATGGCTGGTCGCTGGGGCTTGTCGCTGGGCGCGTGTTTGCCTAACTGCGCTGTATGACTTCGACCAACGATATACGCCGATCCTTTCTCGACTTCTTTGGCAGCGCGGACCACGTTCAAGTGCCCAGCGCGCCTTTGGTGCCGTATAACGACCCCACTTTGATGTTCGTGAATGCGGGCATGGTGCCATTCAAGAATGTGTTCACCGGGCTCGAAACACCTCCGGGACCGCGCGCCACCTCCTCGCAAAAATGCGTGCGCGCCGGCGGCAAGCACAATGATCTCGACAATGTTGGCTACACCGCGCGCCATCACACCTTCTTCGAAATGCTCGGCAATTTTTCGTTCGGCGATTATTTCAAAGAGCAAGCAATCCTCAATGCCTGGACCTTGCTGGTCAAGGAATGGGGGCTGCCGGCCGACCGTTTGCTGGCTACGGTCTATCACACTGATGACGAAGCTTTTGATTTGTGGCGCAAGATTTCCGGATTGCCAGAGGACCGGATTATTCGCATCGCCACCAATGACAATTTCTGGTCGATGGGGGAAACCGGACCGTGCGGGCCGTGTTCGGAAATCTTCTATGACCATGGCGATCACATTCCCGGCGGCCCCCCGGGCAGCCCGGATGAAGATGGCGACCGGTTCATTGAAATCTGGAACCTGGTCTTCATGCAATTCGACCAAACGGCGGATGGCACACGCCGCGATTTGCCGCGCCCCTCATTGGACGGCAAAACACCATCCGATGAGGGGCGC
>JABSPI010000462.1 GCA_013214365.1 Erythrobacter sp. | reverse complement strand
GGTCAGAAGTACTGTCGCGAGAACGGCGCTGGAGCAGTTCGCTATCTGGACGCGTTATGCCGCTAATCTGGACCCCGCTAAAGGCGCTGGTCTGTTCAAAATTAACATTGGCGCGCCCGACCAGTTCGTTAAGTTGGAGCGACCGGCGCACATAATCGGGGTTCGCCGCATTGGCGATATTCTGCGCCGTCACCTCAAGCGAAGCGCGCGCAGCAGCCGCCCCGGAACGGCCAATCGTGATCAAATCAATGGGCATTACAGCGCATTTTTGTCATCAATGAATTGAGCAAGTTGCTGCTCGATACTACGGGCAAACCCTAGGGCGCCCGAGCGCGAGGAAATCTCAGCGAAATGCTCATCGCGCATGGTCTGGAATTGCTCCATCCCGCCGCCGGTCAAGGGGGTCTCTTGGGCAAAGCTCGATGCGCGCGCGGCCTGCAACATTTTGCGCACCATGATCGCCTCAAACCCCTGCGCCGCCTCGCGCAGCTCGCGCCTCTGGGCGCTGACCGCGCTGTCGGGCTCGGCGTTCATCGTGCTGCCTGGCGCGGCCAAAGGACCGGCCAGGGCAAACGGCCCCGATGGAGGTGCCATCGCCATTACAGCACCACCATTTCGGCCTGCAAGGCGCCGGCCTGTTTCAAACTTTCCAAAATCACCACCAGATCGGCCGCGCCCACACCCAAAAGGTTGAGCGCATCGACAATCTCGCTCAAATTGGCCGCGCCCGGCATCAAGGCAACCCGGCTGTCGCTTTGGGTGACGGTAATGTCGGAGGCTTCCTCGACCGCGGTAACGCCGTCGCTGAACGGGGCGGGTTGCACTACCAAGGGGTCCTCGTCGATGCGGATCACAAGTTTGCCGTGGCTGATCGCGGCGGGCGACAGGCGCACCGCTTGGTTGATCACCACGGTTCCGGTCCGCGAATTGACAATCACCCGCGCGGCCACCGGCGCCGGGGTCACCGGCAACATTTCAATCTGCGCAAGCGTGGCGGCGCGTTGATCATTGCCAAATGGCAAGGTCAATTCGATGCTGACCCCGTCGGCGATCCGCGCCATGCCCGGATAGGCTCCATTGACCGCGTCGCGCACCCGCGAGGCGGTGAGGAAATCGGCCCGGTGCAGGTTGAAACGCAGCGTCTCCATCCGGTCAAAACCGGTCGCCACTGCGCGTTCGACCGTCGCCCCTTCGGCGATCCGCCCGACCGTGGTGACATTGACCGTGAGCTGCGAGCCGTCGCGCCCGCTCACGCCCAGCCCGCCCACCGCGACATTGCCCTGTGCCATGGCGTAAATCTGGCCATCCGCACCATAGAGCGGGGCCAGCACCAAGGCCCCGCCGCGCAGCGAACGCGCCTGACCCAAAGTGGACACAGTGATGTCGAGCCGCTGGCCAGGCTTGGCAAAGGCGGGCAATTCGGCGGTGATGATCACCGCGGCAGCATTGCGCAAATTGGGATTGACCCCGGGCGGCAATTGCAGCCCCAGCCGCCCCGACACGCCGCGCATTGCCTCGGTCACATAAGCGAGGTTGTCATCGCCTGTGCCCTGCAAGCCAACCACCACGCCATAACCGGTCAATTGGTTGGCGCGCAGGCCTTCAAACTGGCCCAGATCGCGGATCCGTTCGGCCTGTGCATCGGCCGGATAAACCGCCAGCAAAGCGGCAAACAGGGCAAGGATGATCTTGGGCAATGTCATCGGTAAAGCTCCAAAAGCAAGAACGGGCGATCAAAAGGGCGAAAGGGCATTGAAAAACCGGATCAACCAACCCGGGCGGCTGGCGGTTTGCACCGCACCCTCGCCCGAATAGATGATCCGCGCATT
>JABSPI010000461.1 GCA_013214365.1 Erythrobacter sp. | reverse complement strand
GATGTGCGCCATCTTTCGCCGCTGTCTTCAGCATCGAGGCGATCAACCGTCCAGGCCTGGGTGCCGGGGATCGGCGGACCGAAGAAAACCGGACGTTGGCCCGACAAAATGTTCGAGACAACTTGGTTTTCCAGCCATTCACCGGTCAGGCGGACGCGGTGCGCACCGCTCTCGAATACCAATTTGCCAAGAGCTGCATTGGAATAGCCATCCTGGGGATTGGGCAGGGTGCGATTGGGCCCGATGCCGTCAATATCGCCCTGGTTTTTAAGCTCTTTGAAATCGCGGCGGGTGAAGGCGACAAAGCCGGACAGGTTCGAGCCTTGCGCGGCAAGCGCGACGGTTTCGGCAAACTCGTCATCCTGGCCCGAATATTGCGCCCGTGCAAAGCCGCCAAAGCTGGCCCCGCCCAGCAGATCAACCGGGTCTGCCGTGGTGTAGCTGATCGCGCCGGCTAGGCCATCGCTGCCATATAGGGCGGAGGCCGGGCCGCGCAGGATTTCAACCTGTTTGACCAATGATACGTCGGTGGAATTGGCGCGGCCGACCAATTGCGGGCCGAAGCTGAACCCTTGGGGCGAACGGATCCCATCGACTTGTATCAGCACCCGGTTTCCGCCAATGCCGCGAATCACGAAATCTTCATTGCGCGCGCGCCCGGTCTGGCCTTGCGCGGCGCCGAAACGCGCCGGCTGGCGGCGCACCGTCACGCCCGGCTCATAGCGCACCAGATCGCGCGCATCGGTAATCAATTGGTCGGCAATCTGTTCATCAGTGATGATCGAGATTGTCGCGGGCACCTCTTCTTCCACCACAGGTGTGCGGGTTGCGGTGACAGTGATGCGTCCCTGACCCTCTTCGAATGTGGTTTCTTCTGGATTGGTTTCAGCCGCGGCAGGAAAAGCGAGGCTTGCGCAGGAGAGGAGGAGCGCAGTGCGGGGGAGTGTATATTTCATTGGAGGCCCTTACATGTTTGGACCGCTGCTAATGACAATGACTCGCAAAAGCAACTATAAACTTGCGAGCGGATCGCAATAATGGCCTGTGGCCAAACGCGCTCAAATCGGTTAGCGGCCCCAAATGGACATCACCGGTCGCCACTGGCGGCCCGACACCCCCGATCCAGCGGAGCGCACAGCGATGAAAGCAACCATCTGGCACAATCCCAAATGCGGCACCTCGCGCAAAACCCTCGCCATCCTTGAAAACCTCTCCAAGGTCGATGTGACGGTGGTCGAATATCTCAAACAGCCACCCACCCGCGAGAAATTGGCGCAATTGTTTGCTGATGCGGGCATGACCCCGGCGCAAGGCTTGCGTCTGCGCGGGACCGATGCTGAGGAGCGCGGCCTGCCCGATGCCGATGCCGACACAGTGCTCGATGCGATGGTGGCCGACCCGATCCTGATCAATCGCCCGCTGGTGGAAACCGACAAGGGCGTGGCTTTGTGCCGCCCGCAAGATGGCGTGGTCGCGCTGTTGTAAAGCCGTATTGCGGCATTGGGCTGGACGAGCCTTTCACAATCATTGCTGGCATTGCTGCGGGTCTTGCCGCTGGCATCGTTGTGATTGTTGCGATGGATCTCGGCTCGCCAAGCAGCGCCAATGCTCCGGCACCGGCAACGGCACCGGCACAGGCCGCACAAGACGCCGATGCCCAAACCCCACTTCCCGGAGACACCGATCTAGAGCCGAGCGCGCTGGCCGCTTTGCCCGAAATGCCCGCCACCTCTCCAACGCGCGGCGATAGCAGTGCGGCGGCCGGTCTGGTGAACGGTGCCAATCCCCGGCAGCCGGCCGCCCAAACGGCAAATCTGCCCCCCTAAAGCCCCACCTCACAGAC
>JABSPI010000460.1 GCA_013214365.1 Erythrobacter sp. | reverse complement strand
TTTTTCGACCTCGAACGCTCAAATCGCTTCGGGCTCGGTGGTGCTGCGTATTCGCGGTGTGGGGACCACATCGAACAATATCGGGTTTGAGAGCGCGGTCGGTATTTTCGTCGACGGGGCCTATCAATCGCGGCCAGGTGTAGCGCTGAGTGAATTTGTTGACATCGAACGGGTTGAGGTTTTGCGCGGTCCGCAAGGTACGCTTTTTGGCCGCAACACCTCGGCTGGTGCACTCAATATCACCACACGCAGCCCCGATTTGAATGACTTTGGCGGTTTCGCCAATGCGACTTATGGCAATTTTGATCTGATCAATGTTCAGGGCGCGATCAATGCGCCACTTGTTGAGGATACGCTCGCTTTGCGGGTGACCGGTGCCTATCGCGAGCGCGATGGCTATGTTGATGTTGTGGATGCTGACGGCACCAAAATTGGCGAATCCAATACGATCGACCAATTCCTCGTCCGGGGCCAGCTTGGCCTCGAGACGGATAGCGGGATCGCAGGGCGCCTTATCTTCGACTACTCGGAAAGTGATAATCAGTGCTGTGCAGCGGTCGAACTGCTTGCTGCCGCTCCGCTAGAGGCTGCTCTCGCCAGTCTTGGTGGTGGCCCGCGCGGGGGTATGGGCGTGCCCACACCTGCCACTCGTCCTAATGATATTGTCGCTGCTGAGACGGCTTTAGACAGTCTGACGGCGACCGCAGACCGGCTTCCGTTGGCCAGTGTTGAACAATGGGGGGTCACTGGCGAGTTCGAATTGCCACTCGGCGACAACACTGATGTCATCGCAATCCTATCCTATCGCGATTTCAAAGCAGCGGAAAATTATGACTCGGATTTCTCCGGGCTCGATGTGTTTGATGTTGACGACCTCAACACAGACATCGAAACCTTCACCGCTGAGTTGCGCTTCCAAGGCGAAATGCTCGACGGTGCGCTGAGCTGGTTGGTCGGTGGCTACTATTCTGACGAAACGATCTCTTCTGACATCGATTTCTCGCTTGGAAGCCAATACGATCTGCTCGCTGGCGGCTTGTTTGGCGGGGCGCTTGGGCCAGCCCCACTCACCTTCCTCAACGACCTGATTGATGACGGCGTGCCCAACGGGTCAGGGGTCAGCCCGGCCGGCACCACTGCGACAAATGTCTATGCGCAGAGCAGTGAAAGCTGGTCGATATTCACGCATAACACGCTCGATATCACTGATAATCTGAGCGCCACTATTGGCTTGCGTTGGTCAGATGAAAGCAAGTCAGGTGGCTTTACCCAAACTGCAATCAACAATCCGTCATGTCTGTCTTTGCTCAGCGGTGTGCCAACGATCGCCGCGACTGTAGGGCCCGCCTTGGTCCCTAACGTACTTGGTCTTGGGTGTTTTGCCTTTACCGCTCCGGCACTTGGTGCCGACGGCGAGGGCTTCCCACTGCCGCGCGAGTTTAACGTACCGTTCAGCGATGATGAGCTGATCTATACTGGTAAGCTTGCCTATCAATTTGATGCTCCGGTTACGATGTATGCCAGCTTTACGCATGGCTATAAGTCGGGCGGTATCAATCTGGATATTACGGCCAATACTGGCGGCGCTGATCCAACCTTCTTGTCCGAAGAAGTTGACGCATATGAATTTGGTATCAAGGCGCAATTCCTCGATAATGCCGTGACCGCAAACCTTGCCGTTTTCCATGAGGAGTTCTCGAACTTCCAGGTGCTCGAGTTTACCGGGGCACAATTCACCACCTTCAATGTGGGCAGCGCGAAGTCGAGCGGCTTTGAGTTAGAAACCTTGCTGCGGCCGGGCAATAATCTCACGATCAATGCTGGCCTGACCTATACCAATGCGCGTTATCCTGAAGA
>JABSPI010000459.1 GCA_013214365.1 Erythrobacter sp. | reverse complement strand
CTTACCTGAGATGCTGTGTTGTTTTAGTAGAATATGACTTAAAGCAATGCAGAAATGAAAATACTACTAATAGAAGACGAAAAACTTCACTATAAAACCTTTTGTAGTTTATTGGAAGATGCGGAGGTTGATAACTTCGAATTGAGCTGGGTGAAGACCAGTCAGGATGCCTTGATTGCCCTAGAAAGAAAAACTTTTGATTTGATCTTTATGGATATTTCTCTAAAAGGGTCAACACTCAATGTACTCTACCCGACGGTTTTTACCGGACCAGCTCTAGCAAGGGCTACTTCGATGGTTTTCTGGACTACTAGGCAGTTCTTTTGTTTAAAGAAGGCTCTTAATTTATTCAAACCTCTTCTGAAGACCGAATACTGCGGATATCCATGATTTTTGGGTTTGACTGGCTTTGTTCTACTGGCTTCAATTCCTGTAGCCCAGCAGAGGGTATATGCCATAGAAACCACCGCAAATAACTTTTTATACTTCTCCAGACACTTAAGTCTGGACTCTTCGAGCTTGAATCCTCGTCCTTTGAGGGCTTGGAAAAATACCTCAATGGGCCAACGCTTCTTATATATTCGGGGCAATTCTCTGGCAGGGAGACTTGCTATCAGATACAGTAATTCTCCCTCTTTATCATAGCCCAGGTATAGATTTACCACTACCATATCTACCACAACATCCCTTAGATAGAGCGACTTAGCTCCTTGCACAAGTTCCTCTGCCTTTAGGCAAGTCCCATCTGCCAGGGTGATTTTATGATGTTTGGGAACCCGCACACAAAAATCAATGTCTTCCTTTTTGAGCCATTTTAACCATTTATGCCCTATAAACTCACGATCCATGATCAATACCTCGATTCGATCAATCCCCACTTTACTTAGCAGTTCTTTGAAAAGCTCAATCCGATCTGAGTAATTGCTGTTACCGCTATTATTGTCCAGCATCTCAAAGTAAAGTGGTACAGCCATTTTGCCAATACTTACAACCACGCACAAGATATTGATCTGCGTTCTGCCAAAATCCCATTCGGTGCGATCTATACTCAAAGTGAGCCGATCATGATGGATGAATCCGAGGAAAAACAAAATCAACTGGCTATAGTCGAAGCTAACTTTCTGGAAAAAATCCTGAATCCTACGCTCTATCGAGCTGCAAAGTATAGATTTATCGATCTTATCGGCTATTTCACAAAAGTGAACCGATCGGCTTTTGATCAGACCAATTAACAACTCACAGAGAAATTCCTGCCGTTTTTTATGCTTGATTATGCCTAAACTTCGGATCAAGAAGTATAAATTTGTCAAAGGACTTCGGTCCATCGGAAAAAGCAAGGTTTGTTGTGTCAGAACTACAAATTTCTGCTTCTTCCTTTTTTTACCTATTCATTAACAAAACCGTCGGGTAGAGTAGGCCTAAGCTTATTGTATCGATGAATAGCCTTATCTACTTTCTTGACAACTTCTTCAAAACATTGGGTTGGACTATTGAGATTGAACTCATTTTTTAAGATTCCATTAATTCATTCTCCTACGGGATTGTCCTGAGGGGATCGCTTGCGACTCATACTATTTACTATCAAATCCTCTGATTGCTCTTTTGAACTTTTCAGTTGTTCAAGGTAGGCTTTACTCGCGTATTGAGATCCCCGATCTGAATGGTGTATTAGCTTTTCAAGAGCTGGCCACTGTTGCTGTGCCATACACAAAGCATCCAAACATCCTTGTACACTCAAATCTAAGCGAAAGCCATAGCCCACAATCTTATGGGAGTAGCCATCGGTAATCAGAGAGAGGTAAGCAAAACCATCAGAGGTTGTGACATAGGTGATATCGCAAACCCAAATTTGGTGAGA
>JABSPI010000047.1 GCA_013214365.1 Erythrobacter sp. | reverse complement strand
CTGTTGAGGGTCAGGTGCCATCCGCCACATTCGATCAAATGCTGGAGGCCGCCCGCCAACACCCCGAGGCAGGCATTGAAAACTGGTCCGATATCGACCGCATCGACCTCAGAGTGGATCGCGGGATCGCAAAATTGCGCGCCAATTCAGGCTGGGAAGTGCAAGTCGATACGGCAACTGCGCAAGTGCTTGAAGTCGCCTATCGTCGGTCTGACGTGATCGAGACCCTGCATGACGGTTCTTTCTTTGCCGATTGGGTCAAACTCTACATCTTTTTGCCAACCGGCATCCTGCTGATCATCATGTGGGGAACCGGAGGCTATCTGTTCTTGTTACCTCGTATAGCAAAGGCGCGAAAGAAACGGGCAAAGTGATCCGCCCACAGCGCATTCACATCCAAGGAGACATACATGCGGTTGGCATTTTTCGGCGGCGTATCCGCTCTGGCTTTGGCGGTCACACCGATTGCAGCGCAAGACGCGCGGCCGGTTGAAGAACAGATCGGCAGCGGGGGGCGCCCAGTTGGCGCAAACTGGTCTCGCAGCCCGGTCTATGCCGAAAATGGTATGGCCGCGACCGCGCACCCCTTGGCCACGCAAATTGCCCTCGAAATCCTGCGCGAGGGCGGCAGCGCGGTTGACGCAGCGATCGCAGCCAACGCNGCATTGGGCTTGATGGAGCCGACCGGCAATGGGATCGGCGGCGATGTTTTTGCGATCATATATGATCCCAAGACAGATCAATTGTACGGCCTTAATGGTTCTGGACGCTCACCCAAGGGGCAGTCCCTTAACCAATTGCTTGAACAGCTCGGCGGTGCCAATGCGCTGCCCCCCGTTGGGCATCTTCCGGTCACCATTCCAGGAACAGTCGATGGCTGGTTTGCGATGCATGAGCGGTTCGGCACATTGCCGATGAGCCAGATTTTGGCGCCCACGATCGCCTATGCCCGCGACGGCCACCCTGTCGCCCCAGTTATATCTATGTATTTTGAGCGATCGCTGGCCTCCTACACCAACCGGCTCGAAAGCTACCCGTTCGAATTCGACAATGCCCGGGCCACCTTCTTCCCCGATGGCACCGCGCCGCAGCCCGGCGACATTTTCAAAAACCCAGATCTTGCCAACACTCTGGAGACCATTGGGCGCGAAGGGCGCGATGCATTCTACAAAGGCGAACTGGCGCAAACCATGGTCGAGTACTTGCAGCGGCAAGGTTCGGCTTACACGCTCGAAGACTTTGCCGAGCATAGCAGCGATTGGGTCGAACCGGCCTGCGCGGAATATCGCGACGGTTTTGAATTGTGCGAGCTGCCGCCCAACACGCAAGGCTTTGCCGCGCTGCAAATGGTCAACATCTTGCGCAATGTCGATCTCTCGCAATGGGAGCGCGGTAGCCCTGAAGTGCTCCACTACATCACCGAGGCCAAGCGTCTTGCCTATGCCGATGTCGCGCGGTTTTACGCCGACCCCGATTTCTTCCCCTTCCCTCAGGATCTTTTGACCAAGGAATACGGCGCGGAAAGGTTTGCACTGATTGACCCTGAGCGCGCCACCCCTGAATTTGGCCCAGGAGAGCCGAAGCTCGAAGGCGAAGGCGATACGACCTATCTGACCGTCACCGACAAAGACGGGATGATGGTTAGCCTGATCCAATCCAATTATCGCGGAATGGGTGGCGGCCTTGTCCCGGATGGGCTCGGCTTCATGTTTCAGGACCGCGGCGAATTGTTCAGCCTCGACCCTGCCCACCCCAATGCCTACGAACCGGGCAAGCGACCTTTCCACACAATCATTCCCGCCTTTGTGAAAAAAGATGGGGCGCCCTTCATGACATTGGGCCTGATGGGCGGCGGAATGCAGCCGCAAGGCCATGTGCAAGTTCTGATCAACATGGTCGATTATGGGATGAATATTCAGGAGGCGGGCGACGCGGCTCGGCTCAACCATGATGGCGGGCGCCAACCAACCGAACCATTGACCGGACCTGCCCAGGATCCGCTAGGCACGCTCAATGTCGAACCGGGCATTTCGCAAGCCACGATCGAGAGGCTGCGCGAGATGGGCCACAATGTTCGCGTCGTTTCAAACGGGATCATGTTTGGCGGCTATCAAGCGATCATGCGCGATGCCGAAACCGGGGTCTATGCCGGGGCGACCGAAATGCGCAAGGATGGCCAAGCCAGCGGCTATTAGGGCCAATTATGGCTACGCTCTTGGTTCTTGTTTGTCGCGGTAGGAAAATACCGCGGTCAGACATTTAGGGCGCAATGCAGGTGCGGGGGCGCTCATGCCCCTGCACATATCTATGTTTCCGGAACACAAGCTGCTTCGCGGTTTCCTTGCGTGCTGCAAATCACGCCTTGCAACCTGCTGCATGAACCACATAATGTAACATCATAACATTGACCGCTTGGATAAAACTCATGCTGCCCGAAGAAAAACGCCTGCCCGTCACAGTTCTGTCTGGATTTTTGGGGGCTGGAAAGACCACCTTGCTCAATCACATCCTGTCCAACCGTGAAGGCAAACGCGTGGCCGTGATTGTCAACGATATGTCAGAGGTGAACATTGACGCTGATCTGGTGCGCGGGGGCGAGGCTGCCCTCTCGAGATCAGAGGAGACGCTGGTGGAGATGAGCAATGGCTGCATTTGCTGCACCTTGCGCGATGATCTCTTGCAGGAGGTGCGTACGCTGGCTGAGGATGGCCGGTTTGACTATCTGGTGATCGAGAGCACCGGAATTTCCGAGCCGCTGCCGGTTGCTGCGACATTTTCGTTTCGCGACGAAAACGGTGCAAGCCTTGGCGACGTCTCGAAGCTCGATACGATGGTGACAGTGGTCGATGCAGTGAACCTTTTGGCCGATTATTCAAGCACCGATCTGCTTTCACACCGCGGAGAGACCGCCGGCGAGGGTGATGATCGCAGCCTCGTTGCACTATTGGTTGAACAGATCGAATTTGCCGATGTGGTGATCGTCAACAAAGCGAGCGAAGTCAGTGAAGAGCAACTCGCAATGGTCAAGAAGGTGGTCGCATCGCTCAACGGCGATGCGAAGATCATTCCTGCGGACTATTCACAGGTTGAACTCGATCAGGTCATAGGAACAGGCTTATTTGACGAAGAACAGGCCGAACAGCATCCGCTTTGGCTCAAAGAGCTTTATGATTTTGCCAGCCACAGGCCCGAAACCGAAGAATATGGCGTTGAGAGTTTTGTATACCGTGCGCGTCGCCCGTTCGACCCAGCTAAGTTTTACAGTTTCCTCACGGGCGAAAGCCTGAACCATGTGATCCGGTCAAAAGGGCATTTCTGGCTCGCAACACGGCCCGATTATCTGGGCGAGCTGGCTATTGCCGGGATCCAGAAAAGCGTCAGCAGGATGGGCCGCTGGTGGGCTGCCGTCCCCAAGAACCATTGGCCTGATGACGGAACTTTCGAAGAATTTGTGATGAAACACTGGGACGAAAATTGGGGCGATCGACGCCAGGAAATCGTGTTCATCGGCATCGATATGGATGAGGCGAAAATCACAAAAGCTCTCGACAATTGCCTGGTCGACGCCCACAGCTTTACGCCAGAGGAGTGGGCGCAGATGCCAGACCCCTTCCCCAGCTGGGGCGAGGTCGAACCGCAGCCTGCCTGAACACAAACGCGCTTGGTGCTATGAACAAACGAGCAAACACTGTCCCGGTCACATTACTGACCGGCTTTCTGGGTGCGGGCAAAACGACTTTGCTTAACCGTATGATCCGCGCGCCTGAGCTGGCCGATACGCTTGTCATCATCAACGAATTTGGCTCGGTCGGGCTGGATCATGACCTGATTGCTAAGAGCAATGAAGACGGCACTGTTGTTGAGATGTCGAGCGGTTGTTTGTGCTGCACAATCAAAGGCGATTTGCAAAAGACGCTCAAAGAGGCGCCGGAGCGGTTTGTGCGCGATGGCAAGCGTT
The DNA here is from genome assembly GCA_013214365.1 of Erythrobacter sp. Classification (GTDB taxonomy): domain Bacteria; phylum Pseudomonadota; class Alphaproteobacteria; order Sphingomonadales; family Sphingomonadaceae; genus Erythrobacter. The sequence goes on along the minus strand of JABSPI010000047.1, from coordinate 9,586 downwards.
GGTTCAATCGGGTCATAATCGAGACCACCGGATTGGCCGATCCGGCACCGATCATTCACACAATTATGGCAGACGGGGAACTGGTCGCCACTTATCGCCTGGCTCAAGTCATTGCGTTGGTCGATGCGGTGAATGGCAGCGACACACTCGATATGCAGCCAGAAGCTCTCAAACAGGCAGCGATGGCTGACACGCTGCTATTGAGTAAAACCGATCTGGCTGATGGGGGCGATGTGGTCGCACTCAAAGACAGGCTGCATGCGATCAATCCAGCAGCATCCATTTTGTCGACAGCTGACGATATCGAAGACCCGCTTGCTCTGCTCAACGATGCGGGCTTCAATCCTGACCTCAAAAGTGAAGAGGTGATCGCTTGGCTCAAGCAAGAAGCCTATGACGGCGATCATCACCATCACCATCACGGGCATGATCACGGGCATGATCACGGGCATGATCACGGGCATGATCACGGGCACCATCACGATGTCAACCGGCACGATGACAGGATCAGCTCAGTCAGCCTGACCATTGACGAACCGCTACCAGCCGAGATTTTTGACCAATGGTTTGCGCTTTTGTCCTCGCTCAACGGGGCGAACATGCTGCGGGTCAAAGGCCTGATCCACCTTAAAGAAATGGACAAGCCGCTGGTCATTCATGGGGTTCAACATATTTGGCACCCCCCCGCTGTGATGCCCGAATGGCCAAGCGATGACCGACGGTCGCGGATCGTGTTCATCCTGCGCGATATGAGCGAGAGCACATTGCAGGACGCGCTCGAATTTGTGACTGAAAAATATGAAAAGGCACAATTGCAGGGCGACACCACTTCGCTCGGCCTGTGATCAGCCGGCCTGTGATCAAGCGGCCCGCGCGCATCGACGGCGCCAAACTGTTTAAGAGCGCGCGCGCAACACTCTCTTATGCTCCGCCTCAACCCCGCGCCATGCTTTAAACACGCTGATTTCCGGCTCGGTTTTGCCCCGGCGGCCCAGTTCGTAAATTTGCCAATAGAACCAGAATTGGGTCGCAAAGCCGGCCGCTGCACGCAGCGGTTTTAGACCTGTGAGAAACCGCAAGGGCGCAGGGAAAAGCGAAAGGCTATCCTCCGCCTTGGGTAGATTTTGGGCTCCCTGGAGGATCTTACTTGCCCCGTCAGGCTCGACGCATAGCGGGCGACCCAAACCCACCACATCAGCGGCCCCCGTATCGACGGCCTGCTCCATTGCAGCCCGGCTGCGAAAACCGCCAGTGACCATCAAGGGAACCTTGACTGCATCTTTCATAGCCTTGGCAAAATCGACGAAATAGGCCTCGCGCGCCACGGTTGACTGCGCAATTTCAGGATCATCGGCAGGCTCCAACCCTTCAATCCCAAGCAGTTTGGGCTGCTCGTAAGTGCCCCCCGAAATCTCGATTAGATCAACGCTGCGCTCCTCCAACCACTGCACCACTTGGATACTGTCTTCAAAGGCGAAGCCGCCTTTTTGAAAGTCTGCACTGTTGAGTTTGACCGCAATGGGAAAATCCGCACCAACCGCCTCGCGCGACTGGCTTACAACTTCGAGCAGCAAACGCGCACGGTTTTCAAGCGATCCGCCCCACCGATCATTGCGCCTATTGGAGCGCGGGCTAAGGAATTGAGATATCAAATAGCCATGCGCGCCGTGGATTTGCACGCCCGAGAAACCGACCTCTTTGCAGATTCTCACTGCACGCACGAAACGTGCGATGATGTCGTCAATCTCCGCATCGTCGAGCGCCACTGGCGTCCCGAATTGGCCGCCCGGCAGGCCCAATTTAACCGCAGAGGGCGCCTTGGGGTGGGGGTTGATCATCGCAAATGTCTGACGACCGGCATGGCTAATCTGAGCCCAGAAGTGATTGCCAGCCCGTCGTCCTGCCGCCGTCCACCGCATAAAGGCGGCGCGCTCTTGATCATTTATCTCTCGATCAAGGATCACATTACCCGGGCGCTCGAGGTGATCACGGTCAATCTGAATATTGCCCGACANCAACATTCCACAGCCGCCATCAGACCAAATGCCATAGAGCCTCTCCAGCTCGGCTGTCGGCATGCCATTCGGGTCGGCTAACCCTTCAGTCATCGCGGCTTTGGATAAACGATTTGGCAGCTCAGCGCCGCATGGCAAGGTGATGGTCGAGGCAAGTGTCATACGTGGGACTTCGGCGCAATATGCGGGCTACGTCAAGCTTTGGCTCGAATTTGGCTGGACAAATGTGCATCCTGCAAGAGGATATAAAATGTTGCGCTTCGGCAAACGCGCGTCCCACCCTACCGCGCTGGCAGTTGGCGCAAAGGCGCAGCGAACAAATGCCAGATCGGAGAGCAATCATGCCGGATCAATCACTCCCTTACCCTCCTTCTCTCGACCATCTTGTATGGTTGGCGGCGGACCTCGATACAGCTTGCAAGCAGTTCGAGGCGATGAGCGGCGTAACTCCAGCCTATGGCGGGCAACATCCCGGCGGGACCCACAATGCGCTGGTTGGTCTGGGAGAGAACATCTATCTCGAAATCGCGGCACCTGTGCCCGGTGCACAGGACGGGCACCCATGGATCAATGCAGCGCGGCAGAAACCCGAGCCGCATTTGTTTTCCTATTGCATGCGGCCAGCAGGACCGCTGGCGGATCTAGCTAAAACCGCCATAGCCGCCGGGTTTGACAGTCTGGGACCATTGCCCAGCAGCCGCGAATTGCCCAATGGCGATCTTTTGGAATGGCAATTGCTCATCCCGCATGCTGCGGTCTCAGGCGGCATCATTCCGTTTCAAATCGACTGGCTGAATTCGCCCCATCCCTCGGCAGGAACAGAACAAACAGCGCGGCTGGTCCGTTTTGAAATCGCGCATCCAGAGCCCGAAATGATCCGGGCATCTATCGATCTGTTCGCCCCGCAAACGGCCATCATTGCCAGCAATGGCGGTGTTCATTTGCATGCGCAGATCGAAACGCCGCGCGGCGTCATCGATTTGTCGAGCTAAGTATCGGCCATGGGATAGGGCGAAAACATCCCAATCGCACGGCTCACCCTTGGTCAAAATGATTGATCGAAAAAATCGATCTTCGCAATCGCAACATTGCAGGGTTGTGCGATGCAACAATCCTCGCATTTGGCGCGTTACCTTACTATCTGAGCGCCAACCCCCACCCAATTAGGAGTTAGTTTTCATGGGTATCATCGGTTCGACCATTCAACCGTTCAAAGCCACCGCTTTTCAGGCTGGCAAAGATTTCTTCGACGTCACCGAGAAGGATCTCGACGGCAAATGGGCTGTGTTCTTCTTCTATCCGGCCGACTTCACCTTTGTCTGCCCGACCGAGCTTGAAGACATGGGCGAAAAGTATGAAATGCTGCAGTCGATGGGTGTCGAAGTCTACGCCGTTTCGACCGATACGCATTTCAGCCACAAAGCATGGCACGACAGTTCCGAAAAGATCGGCAAGCTGCAATTCCCGTTCCTTGGCGACCAATTGCACACTTTGTCGAACCAATTCGGCGTGCTGCGCGAAGATATGGGCNTGGCCGATCGTGCAACCTTNGTGGTNGATCCCGACGGCGTGATCCAGATCATGGAAATCACCTGTGAAGGTGTGGGCCGCAATGCCAATGAGCTGACCCGCAAGATCAAAGCGGCGCAATATGTCCGCGCCAATCCCGGTCAAGTTTGCCCGGCGGCTTGGGAAGAAGGTGCCGACACGCTCGCTCCTTCGCTCGACCTGGTCGGCAAGATCTAAATCGAACTGAATGACGAAAGGGAAAGCGCAGCCCCCCTCTCCCCCTTGAACTGCTGCGCTGTCCCGGCGCCTGTGCCTCGAAACACAGGCCGCAATTGGGCCGGAAAATCTCGCCTCTCCCCTTGGGCGCATGGTTTTCCGGCCCACACTGCCGCGTATTGAGCCCTCAAACGGGCCGCGCGATCCTTTCTTTTTCTTAAGTGGAGTGTCCCATGCTCGACCCCCAAATGCAGGCGCAACTCAAGCAATATCTCGCCAATCTGCGCGAGCCTGTCGAGCTGGTCGCCTCGCTTGACGACACCGAGCAATCGGCCAAGACGCGCACTTTGTTGACCCAAATCGCGGACCTCCACGAAATGGTCACCGCGAGCTTTGACGGGACCCATGAACGCAAACCCAGCTTCATCATCCGGCGCGGATCGGATGCGGGCAAATGGGTGCGTTTTGCCGGCCTGCCGATGGGTCACGAATTCACCTCGCTTGTGCTCGCCTTGTTATGGGCCGGCGGTCACCCACCCAAAGTGGATGCTGACCTGATCGAACAGATCCGCGCACTCGAAGGCGAATATGAGTTCGAGATGTTCTTCTCGCTCACCTGCCACAATTGCCCCGACGTGGTGCAGGCATTGACCTTGATGGCGCTGGAAAACCCGCACATCACCGCCACTCTGATCGAAGGGGGCAGCTTCCAGGACGAGGTTGAGGCGCGCGATATTCTCGCAGTGCCTGCGACCTTCCTCAATGGCGAGGTGTTTTACAACGGCAAGCTGGAATTGGCCGAAATCCTCTCCCGCCTCGACAGCGGCGCGGACGCCAAGGCGGCCGAAAAGCTGAGCGCCAAAGACCCGTTCGAAGTGCTGGTGATCGGCGGCGGCCCCTCGGGCGTTGCATCGGCGATTTACACCGCTCGCAAGGGGTTCCGCACCGGTATTGCGGCGGAACGCTTTGGCGGCCAATTGCAGGATACATTGGGCATCGAAAACCTGCCGGGCACCAGCTACACCGAAGGGCCCAAACTGGCCGATAACCTCAAACTGCAAGCGCAAGACAATGCGATCGATTTGATGGATCTGGCTCGCGCGACCGAGCTAAAACCGGCTGCGAAAGCCGGCGAATTGCACCAGATCACCATAGCCAATGGCGCGGTTTTGCAAACGCGCTCACTGATTTTGTCGACCGGGGCGCGGTGGCGCAATCTGGGCGTGCCGGGCGAAGCGGAATATCGCAACAAAGGCGTTGCCTATTGCCCCCATTGCGACGGGCCATTGTTCAAAGGCAAGAATATCGCAGTGATCGGCGGCGGCAATTCCGGGGTAGAGGCAGCGATTGATCTGGCCAAGATAGTGGGTCATGTCACATTGATCGAATTCGATACCAAATTGCGCGCGGATGAAGTTTTGCAGGCAAAGCTGCGCTCGCTCGCCAATGTCGAAATCGTGCTCAATGCCGAAACAACCGAAATCACCGGCGACACCAAACGCTGCAATGGTCTGGTCGTGAAGGATCGCGAAACCGGCGAAGAACGCGCTATCGCGCTCGAAGGCGTGTTTGTGCAGATCGGGCTGGTGCCCAACACCGAATGGCTCGCGGGGACGGGGCTTGCGCTGTCGCAATATGGCGAAATCATTATCGATGCCCATGGCGCCACCAATCTGCCCGGTATTTACGCGGCCGGTGATGCGACAATTGTGCCCGATAAGCAGATCGTTGTTGCCATGGGCGAAGGGGCCAAAGCGGGCCTTGGCGCGTTTGACTACCTCATCCGCAACGAACCCGAGGACAAGGTGGCTGCGGCCGCCTAAGCGGTCCCTGGACCAATTCGGTTTAATCGAACGCGCTCGCCCCCTTATGGGCGCGTTCAATCACCTGCATAGGCGCCGCGCGGCTGATCGATCAGTCCAGCGAAAAATATCGCGTTCATCAGCAGCTTCTCAGTGCCCGGATAGGCGCCGCGAAACACCGGATTGTCCGCCATCAATATGACCGCGCCGCGCCCTTTGCGTTCAGCAATGATCGAGGGTGTACCAGCGATCTCAGCCTGGCGTCGCTGCGAGGCATAGCCGGTGAGCAGCGGCTCATCGGTGTATTGCACCGGCACGGCATAGGGATTGTCATCGGGCCGGGTCAGCGTGAACGTGACATTTCGGTGCACCGGCAAATCGCGGTTCGCAAATCCGAAGCCCAGCGGATGCGAGGTGTCGAGATCGGCAGCAAACACCGCCCCGCCAATCACATGTTCCGCATCGCGCAGCCCCATTTGTTCAAAGTCGAACCGTGCAGGTGGCGGGGCCTCTTCACCCTCGTCCTTTTCCTCATCGTCGCCGCGTCCAAGAATGGCTTGCTCGGCCCAGCGCGCCCCTCCGCGCGTCGCAACCAGCGTCCCCCCGCCCGCAATCCAGCCTTCCAAAGCATCGGTCATTTGCGGCTCAAGTGCGGCATTGCCCCCGACCAGAACGAGGTGGGTGTAATTGCCCCAATCGAGCGAACCCAAATCATCCTTGTGTACCAAAGTGACCGGCATGCGGTGCTGATAATCCAGCGTCCACCACACCTCACCCACATCATAGCGCGACAATCCGCCATCATAGGCCAGCACCACACGCGGAGCCCGCAATGCGCGAAAAATATTGGTCGCGCCAAGGTCGCGCCCGGTCACCGGTGTAAGACCCGATGCCGCAGCATGAACCGGCACGCCGTCCTCGGCGGCGATTTTGGTCATGATCGCAAAGATCGCCTCAGGCGCCACTCTTTGCCGGGCTAGCGGCACAAAGATCGCACCGCGTCCGACCGCAACATCGCCATTGGCCGTACGCACCAAAGTCGCCTCGGTTGCAGCCCGCGCCATCACCCCCGCGCCCAACAGCCGGTTCAGCGCGCGCGGCGCATAGGTGTGCGACCAGTCAAACACATATCCATAGGCTGCGCGTTGCGGCGCAGGTGCAGGCTCAAACTCACCAGAAGCCGGTGTCCCCGCCGGCGCTTTGCCGCGCACCTCAGAATATTCCAGATCGTAGGTCAGCGGCATCGTCCACCCCGACACATCGTAGAAAATATTCTCCTCAAACTCGGTGAAGCGTTCAAAAATGCCGCGGATCATGCGGCTATTGGTTTGCGCGGTGGAGACGAAATAGCTGCTGCCCGCGGGATAGGTGCGGCCATCCACATTCATATCCGATGACAGGCGCACCACCTCAATATCATGCATGTTGAGCACCCGCACAAACCGCGCTGCGCGTTCCGGATCGCCGCTGGCGGTGAACACCCAGCCCGAGCGCCCGCCGCGCGCGCCCTGTCGCGCATTTTCAGCAAAGAAGTCGCGCTGATAGGCCGTGATCTCGCTTCTCAAATCCAGCGCGCCCTGGATCGTGGTCAGTGCCGTGCGGAACTGGGTGCGCACATTGTCGGCGTTTTCAACCAGCCCGCGTTCGGTCTGGATCGCCCCGCCCCGCGCCGCGCCCGCTTCGAACAAAATGCCCAGCGACCCGTTGATCTGCGGATAGGTTGAGCCCTTGCCGATGTAGAAATTGTCGAACCGTTCCTCGGTCGTGTAGAGGCGCGCCTCGCTGTCCATAAAGGCGGCGTGACGTTGACCAATGCCCAGCGTCAATTCACGCGCCCGCTCCGGAATGAGCGGGTTGCGGCGCTTTTCCTCGCCGGGGTGGAAATAATAGGGCGAGGCCGATCCCATCTCATGATAATCGGCCGACACCATCGGTTTCCATTTGTGCCATTGGCGGATCCAGGCCTGGCTTTCGGGCTGGGTCAGCAACAGCCATTGGCGATTGAGATCGAACCAGTAATGATTGGTGCGCGCCTCCACCCACAAATTGTGCGCCTCATCATTGGGGTCGGTGTTGTCGCCATAGGACCAGAATGTCTCGGTGTGATCGATCCGCCGTGCATGACCATCGGGATTGAACACCACGGTGAAGATCATCACCGCATTGTCGAGCTGGCTGGCGATATCGGCGTCGGATGCCGCGGCGTAATGGTAGAGCAGCGGGATCGCGGCATCCATCGAGGATGTCTCGGCCCCGTGCACCCCGAAATTGATCCACACCACCATTGGCGCGGCATCGGCTGCGGCGCGCCCTTCCAACCGGGCGAGATGGGTTTGGCGGATATTTTCCAGATTGGCGTGATTGCCCGGGCTGGTGACGGTGAAGCTCAGGATCGGGCGGCGTTCATGCGAATAGCCGATGGTTTCCACGCTGATCCGGTCCGAGCGCGCCGCCAGATCGCGCAGATAGGCCAGCATGTCATCAAACCGCACCGGCCGCTCGCCAATTTCATAACCGGCCATATCCTCGAAAAAGGGCACATTGGCATCATAAGTGACGCCATCGACCTGAAAATATTCGACCGACTTGGCCCAAACCGGCGCGCTCAGCGAGAGACAGGCGGCAAAAACAAACGCGGCAAAGGCATTGGCAAACAAGCGGCGCGGCATGGCGGCTCCTAGCGAATCTGTGAAGGTGGAGAGAGGCTTAGCCGAGCCGGACGCGCAATGCCAAGACCCGGTGATTTTGCGCAGGCGCGCGCCGGGATGAGGAGGTTTAGTTGAGGAAACACATCCACAGCCGCGCTTGCGAGGCGGGTATCAACACACCGCTCATGCAGGGCTTGCGGCGTGTGCGCCCCGCATCAGGTTTAAAAAGCCCCTTCCCGCGAACATAACAGGCATCGCCGATGTAGGAAAATGCCCCGCTTGGCGCCTTATTCCTCGTTCAGCAGATGGCGTTGCCAGAACAGGATTGAGGACCACAGGAAATAATCCGCATTTTCCTTCTTGGCGAAACCATGGCCTTCATTTTGGGCAAGGAAATGCCACGCCTCGCCGCCATTGTCGCGCACGGCGGCGATGATTTGATCGGCTTCGCTAGCGGGCACGCGCGGGTCGTTGGCGCCGGTTGCCACCATTAACGGAATGCGGATTTCATCAGCGCGGGTCAGCGGGCTGATCTCTTTCAGCTTCGCGCGCTGGGCCGGGTCGCGTTCATCGCCATATTCCACCCGGCGCAGATCGCGGCGATAATCCTGGGTGTTTTCAAGGAAAGTGACAAAATCGGAAATCGCGACAATGCAATTGGCCCCGCGCAAACGCGCGCCATATGCAATCGCGCTGGCATAGCACATATAGCCGCCATACGACCCGCCAGTGACGCCGATACGGGCGCTGTCGAGGCGCGGATCGGCTTCCAATACATCAAGGAATGCACCGATATCGCGGACCGAATCCTCGCGCTGGAACGGGCCGTTATCGAGGCTGACAAAGCGTTTGCCATAGCCGGTTGATCCGCGCACATTGGGATAGAAAATCGCAATCCCCAATTCGTTGATCATATAATTGTTGCGCCCCAAAAACCGCGCGGTCGATTGGCCTTCGGGACCGCCGTGAATATTGATCAGCAAGGGCCGCGGTCCCGGGTGGCGCTGGGGATCGGGCATATACAGGAAACCCGACATCGGTTCTGCATCAAAGCTTTCGATCTCGACCAGTTCAGGAAGGACATTGGCGCGCGGGTCGAGCCCGCCCAATTCGCTGGTGGTCCAGCGCGTCAATGCGAGCGTGTCGGGATCAACGCTATAGGCGTCGGCGGCGGCCTGGTTGGAGACCATCGTGATGCCGATATCGCCCCATGGGGCAAATTCGATCCCGCCAATTGTGCCGGGCGGCAAATCCACTTCGCGCACCGCGCCGCTGGCAATGTCATAGAGTTTGAGCTGCGATTGACCCGCCGCGTTCACTTCATACGCGATCGTTTGACCATCATCGGAAATGTCAAACCCGACAATATCCCATGGCTCTTCCACTATCGCGGTAA
>JABSPI010000458.1 GCA_013214365.1 Erythrobacter sp. | reverse complement strand
GCAAGATTACTTGGTTCTTCGGGGTCAATTTGGCCTTTGCATTGTTCGCTGGCCTGGCGATTATCGTCGCCTTTATCCAGGTCGGCGACCGCTCCGAACGTCTCAGCGAAGCGCACGAACTCGCAATCAAGGCCGAACAGCTCACTGCGCAACTCGGCAATGTCCAGCGGCACAGCGAAATGTGGCTAGCCAGCGGCGATGCGGTACGCGCCGACCAGGCGGCCGAGGCGCTCGCCAATGCAGAGCAAAAACTGGCCGAATTGAGCCTAGTCCAAAATGGCGAACAGCTTGCCGCGATTTCCGACGCGATTGCGCAAACGCGGGAGCAGATCACTGCCGACGAAAATGCCGAGGCAAGCGGCAATGGCGCGGATCTCAGCGCGGCCACGGCGGACGCGGTGAATGCCAGTCGATCACTTGCCAATACGCTCGAACAATATGCCGGCGAACTGTCGGTTGCCGGGGATAGCTTTATCTCCACCATGTTGATCTGGTGGGTCGCTCTGGCCGGGGTTTTGACCCTCCTTACTCTCATTGCACAGCGCTATTTCGACCAGTCGGTCGGCGGCTCGATCCAACAATTGGCCGAACAGATGACGCGGCTGGCAAGCGGCGAACAGGGCGTCGATATTCATGGCCTCGACCGCCGCGATGAAATCGGCGAAATGGCCAAGGCGATGGGTATTTTCAACCGCGCGGCCAAACGGCTCGAACGCTTGAGCGCGGAACGCTCGCAAAAGGCGAAGGCGGAATTGGAAGAGCAAACACGCCTGCAAGTGCAGCAAGAAGAAGCCCGGCGCGAGCGCGAACAAACCTTGCGCAATATTGCCAACCAGTTTGAACGCACGGTCGGCGATGTCGTCAATGGCGTGGCCAGCGCATCGAGCCAGTTGCAAGCCACCTCGACCATGATGGCAGCAAGCGCCGATCAGGCCTCAACCCGCACCGGCGATGTGGCGACCTCTATGGAAGAGGCCAATTCGGGCGCCACCGCAGCGGCGGCGGCATCGGACGAATTTGCCATGTCAATCGGCGAGATCAGCCGCCAGGCCGCCTCTTCAGCCGAATTGGCGCGCAAGGCGACCGTCTCTGCAAATCAGGCCGATGAAACGATTTCGGCGCTGTCCGCGTCGGCCGAACAGGTCGGCCAGATTGTCGAATTGATCCAGACCATCGCCCAGCGCACCAATCTGCTCGCGCTCAACGCCTCGATCGAGGCCGCGCGCGGCGGCGAGGCGGGCCGCGGCTTTGCCGTGGTTGCCAGCGAGGTCAAGGAATTGGCCATGCAGACCAGCCGCGCAACCGAACAGGTCGCCGACCAGATCCGCGCGATGCAGGACACAACCGGCGCCAGCGTTAGCGCGCTGCGTTCCATCGCAAGCGAAGTGGCGCAATTGGAAAGCACCGCCGTGTCAATCGCCAGCGCGGTCGATCAACAATCGGTCGCAGGCCAGGATCTGGCGCGCAGCATCGATCTGGCGGCGCGCGGAACCGAGCAGGTGTCGGGCCATATCAAGGAAGTGCGCGAATTGTCGGTGTCGACCGGCACCGCGGCAAGCCAGGTGCTCGACAGCTCAACCGCGCTTGAAAAACAGGCCTCGATCCTGCGCGGCCAGGTCGACAATTTCCTCGCGACTGTGCGCGCGGGTTAGGCGCAGGGAAGGCGCGGGTAGGCGCAGGCTGGATATTTGCGCGGACGGATCAAGCATACAGCTGCGATCCCGCGCCAACTTGCCCGCTGAAAGTGGCAATCATCGTCTGGAGACTGGCTTCGGTTTTCCCGAATGTGCTGCCAAAGTCAGTGTTCGAAACCATGGCATAATAGGCCATGTAGAAACCGCCACGGTCGCCCGCCGTCAAAAATGACTG
>JABSPI010000457.1 GCA_013214365.1 Erythrobacter sp. | reverse complement strand
GCGCGGGTTTGCGAGCGGAAGCCGACCTCATCGAGCTCTTCTCGTGTGAACCCCTCAATCGTGGCGATGGCGTCGCCGCAAATCCCTTGGTGCGATTGTGGATGCACCTTTTGCAGACGGTCATTGTAACTGCCCATCATCGGAGGCTTGATGCCAGCCTGCATCTTCTCTTTCGACATTGCCGCTGTAAGGCTCATCATTTCGGTTCCGCCGGCAACGACGCAATCTTCCATACCGCTCATCACCTGCGCGGCGGCCATATTCACGCTGGTGATGCCCCCTCCACAAAACCGGTCCAGCGTTGTGCCGCTTGATGTGATGTCATAGCCCGCATCGAGCGCGGCCATGCGGCCAAGGTCACCAGCTTGCATGCCATCTTGAGTTGAAACGGACCAAATGACGTCGTCCACGGTTGAGGTGTCGAGCTTATTGCGCTCTGCAATCGCTTTAAGAACGGTCGCGGCAAGATGCTGCGGATGCTCAGCAGCAAGCGCGCCTTTGCCTTGTTTACCGATCCCGCGCGGGGTGCGCACTGCGTCAATAATATATGCTTCGCCCATGATTTGTTTCTTTCACCTCTCTCAATCTATCGAAATTGCGGTTGACGTATCCGTAAACCGCCTGCACGACACACACAAGAATTGAGTTGCATTTCGAAATGTCAAATCAAGTAGGGTCGATTGCGCCCCTACCCCAAGAGGAGAGAATTCCCGTGAGTGAAGAAGTTCTGACCCAAGTCGAGGACGGCGTCCTGATCGTTACGATCAATCGCCCCGATGCCAAAAACGCCATGACCAAAGCAGCAGCCGAAGGTATCGCAGCGGCGATGGACCGGTTGGACAGCGAGGACGATCTGCGCGTTGGCATCCTGACCGGTGCGGGCGGCACGTTCTGTTCGGGGATGGACCTCAAAGGCTTCTTGCGCGGAGAAAGCCCCAGCATTGAGGGCCGCGGCTTTGGTGGAATTGTACAAGCGCCGCCGCAAAAACCTCTGATCGCAGCGGTTGAAGGATATGCGCTGGCCGGTGGGCTTGAATTGATGATCGCCTGCGATTTGGTGGTGGCTAACGCCAATGCAAAATTTGGCATTCCCGAAGCCAAGCGGGGCCTTGTCGCGGCGGCTGGCGGGGTGATGATGCTGCCCGATCAAATTCCAGAGCGGATCGCGATGGAATTGGCATTGACCGGCGACTTCATCGATGCAGCGCGCGCATATGAATTGGGGCTCATCAATACAGTCACCGATGGCGCAGCGCTCGATGGGGCGAAGGAACTCGCGGCACGCATCGCCGCCAATGGTCCCCTTGCAGTGCGCGTCTCGAAACAGGTTCTCAAACAATCGCGCGGTTGGTCGATGGAAGATCGGTACACCAACCAAGGCAAATTGATTGCCCCTGTCTTCGTATCAGAGGATGCGCGCGAAGGCGCTGCCGCCTTTGCTGAAAAACGCGCGCCCAATTGGAAGGGCAAGTAATCACATTCCAGATCGCGCCGGCCTTGCAGACATGCATCATGTCACAGGGCTGGCGCGTAGCTTTTGAGGTTTTTTAAAGGAGAGAGACATGCCCGTCATCGACGTGCCACAACCCGAATTCATGGAAGACGAGGAAATCTCGATCTTCGCTGATGCTGTGGGCAAATTTTATCAGCAACACGCCCCTGAAAAGCGCGTGCAAACTTGGCGTGACAATGGCCAGGTCGAACGCGAATTTTGGAATGAAGCGGGCGCTGCAGGGCTGCTCGGTGTCAGCGTTCCGACCGAATATGGCGGGCATGGCGGCGATTTCCGCCACGATATGGTGGTCATCGACCAACAGGCCAAAAATGGTGTCGATGGCTTCGCTGCCAGCCTGCACAACACAGTGATCTTGCCCTAT
>JABSPI010000456.1 GCA_013214365.1 Erythrobacter sp. | reverse complement strand
CGACCATGTGCATGGGCGGCTGGCTGGTCGCCGAGGTCATGGAGTACCTCGAAGAGCGCCACCCGTCACCGGCACCCCCTCGCCGTCCGCGCCCCCGCCGCCGCCGCCGAGGCAGCGTCGCCCGCCGAGCCCAGGCCCGAGCGGACCGACGCTGACGGGCCGGTGCGTGCTGCGCGCACGTACCGAACCGGGTTCATGGTGGGCGCGCACGTGCCCAACCGCGCGTACCGAACCCGGTTCATGGTGGTGGTGGTGCTCCTCGACGCCCCTGTACCAGATGAGGACCAGCAACTGCCGTTAGGCTTCGCTGGTCCGGCGGCCTGCCGGGAGCCACCATTTGCCCCCTGAGTCTCGAACTCCTGGGGGGGACCCGTGCCTCGGCAGGAAGCCGCGTTCTGACGACCAGTGGGCAGTCGGTGCCACGAGCGCCAGTACAGGGATCGTCGCGGAGCGCGGCTGTCGGTCTTTCCAACCAGGAGGACTCATGAACGACGACTTCACGCTCTTCGTCGGCGTCGATTGGGCGACCGAGGAACACGAGGTGTGCGCGCAGGATCCAGGCGGCGGCAAGGCCGGCGCTCGATCCTTCAAGCACAGCGGCGACGGCCTGGCCGATCTCTGCGCCTGGCTTCTCGAGAAAGCTGACCCGGCTTCGATCGCTATCGCCATCGAGGTTCCTCATGGCGCCGTGGTCGAGACGCTGATCGAACGCGGCTTCGCGGTGTACTCGATCAACCCCAAGCAACTCGACCGCTTCCGTGATCGCTTCACGATGGCCGGCGCCAAAGACGACCGCCTTGATGCGCTCGTGCTCGCAGCATCGCTCCGCACCGACACGCACCTCTTCAGAAGGGTCTCTCAGCTCCCAGCCGAGACGATTGAACTTCGCGAGTGGAGCCGCATCCACGACGAGCTGCAGTCCGAACGCGGTGGCATCGTCAACCAGATGCGTGCACAGCTCGCACGCTACTTCCCAGCATTCTCCGATGTCGCCCCAGACCCCGGCGAAGACTGGGCTATCGCCCTATTCGCGGCAATCTCTGATCCAGCGGCCGCCAAGAAGGCTCGGCCCGTCCGGATCGCGAAGCTCCTGAAGGACCATCGCATCCGCCGCTACTCGGCCGAGGACATCCTCACAAAACTACGCGCGACACCGGTCCACTCAGCGCCAGGCACTGCGACTGCGGCCATAGCTCATCTGAACCTACTCGGCGAACGCGCACGCCTGCTCAATCGCCAACTCAAAGACTGCCGTAAGCATCTCGAAGCCGTCATCGACCAGATGGCGGACGACTCGGGAAACGAAAGCGAGCAGCACGACGCCACGATCATCCAGACCATGCCAGGGATCGGCGTGATCGTGGCGGCGACGCTGCTCGCGGAAGCGGCTGGACCACTTCAATCACGAGACTACCCGGCGCTCCGCGCCCTCACAGGCGTTGCACCCGTAACCAAACGCAGCGGCAAGAAGTGCACGGTCATCCGACGCACTGCATGCCACCCACGCCTACGCAACGCGGCTTATCACTGGGCGCGCGTCGCAACTGTCCACGACCCGATCGCCAAGCGCCGCTACGCTGCGCTTCGAGCTCGAGGCAAGCCGCACGGACAGGCTCTTCGCTCCGTCGCGGATCGACTGCTCGCCGTGCTTTGCGCCATGCTTAAAAGCAGGCAGCCGTACCGCACACAGGAGATAACGACGGCCGCATGAAGTGAATGCGCGGGCACTTGCCACGCCCCAACTACCCCTTGCAAAAAGGTGGGCAGTCCCCCCCCTCGACCAACAGGGCGATGACGCCTGAAGGGCAGGACTCTCCCGGCTCCCACGACCACAAGGAACGTTGTCACGGCGAATCGGCCAGAATCGAGGACCAGCC
>JABSPI010000455.1 GCA_013214365.1 Erythrobacter sp. | reverse complement strand
AGATCGAGGTGGGGATGCGCCCGAGATTGTGCAGGATGTTGTAATCGCCAATGCCCCCGGCGCCGCCGACACCGCCGACGCCGCCGGCACACAGGCCGCAGTGATGGCCGGCGAGGCAACCGAGGAGGTCGTCACGCAAGTGGCCGGCACGCTCGAACAAGAGGCCGCCAACCTCGCCGCGCTCAACGCCGAACTGGCCAACGCGCGGGCCAACAATACGCGGGCCGACAATGCGCAGGCTCAAAGCGCGATGCCGGACATGGATATCAGAGTGAAACGGCTCGACATTAGCGATGGATTGTTCGGTTTTGCCGATTTCGTCATCGAACCCAATTTCCAGGCCGATATTCAATCCTTGTCCGGTTCGATCACCAATATCACCACCAATCCCGATGAATTGACTGAGGTTGAACTGGAAGGTTTCGTGGTCGATCGCTTCTCACCTGCAACCGTGTCGGGGACGATGGATGTGTTCGGCTATGACCGCCAGACCGATATGAAAGTGTCGTTCCGCAATATCGAATTGCCGGTCTTCAACCCCTATTCGGGGCGCTATGCCGGCTATGCGATTGCGCGCGGCAAATTGTCGGCCGATTTCCATTACCAGATTGAGAACCGGGCGCTCGATGCCCAGCATCATGTGACCATTGATCAACTCAAATGGGGCGAGGCAACCGAGGGTCAGGACCGCGCGCCATTCCCGGTGCGACTGGCCTCCTCGCTGCTCAAGGACAAGGACGGGGTGATCGATCTCGATGTGCCGGTCAGCGGCACGCTGGACGATCCCAGTTTCCGCATGGGTCCGATTATCTGGAAGATTATTGGCAATGTTCTGGAAAAGGCGATCACTGCGCCGTTCCGTTTGCTGGGGTCGATTTTTGCCGGAGCCGAAGATGCCAAATTTGTCGACTTTGAACCGGGCAGTGCGCAATTGCCGCTGGAGGCGTCGGAATCGATCACCGCGCTTGCCTCGGCCATGGCCGAGCGCGAGGAATTGATGCTCGACATTCCCGCCGGTCGCGGCATTCGCGAAGATGCCATCGCCATCGCCGATGACCGCATCGATGCGCTGCTGATGGCCAAGGAAATCGAAAAGGGCCAAGAGGCCGATCTCGCCAGCCTGTCGGTCGACAAACGCTATGACCGGATGAAGCGGATTTACCGCGACCAGACCGGCACCAAGCCCGAGCCGCCCGATTACAAGACCCAGCTCGAAGAGGGCACGATCGAGGCGCCGATGGATGGCGAGGAGCAGCTCGAAGGCGGCAATGCGCGCAAATATCTCGAAACCAATTGGATGCGCGAGGAATTGCGCGCGAGCTTTATGCCCAGCGATGCCGAACTCGATGAATTGGGCGCAGCGCGTGCGGTGGCGGTGCGCGATATTTTGCTCGCAGATGGCACGGTGGCGCCCGAGCGGGTGTTCTCCAACACCGATCTGATGGTCTCCGCCTTTGAAGAGAGCGCGCGGCTCGAATTGCAGATCAAATAACGCGGCCAGATATCGGGCCCGGCGCAGTTTGCGGGGGGTCTGATCGGGCCGGGCACAGATGCGGGCGTGCTATTCCTGCGGAGCTGGGGGTGCGGTTTGCATTTGCGCTTGCGCAGGTTTCTGACAACGTTATCAATATGCGCTTATGATTTGGGGCGATTTGGGGTGATGCGGGCCTACAAACTGGGCGCGCAAGCTGGGTGCCCAATTCGGCCCAGAAATCGGCCAAAATATAAGCGCGCAAAAGGGGGCGGGCCATTATGGAAGCGGGCGAATTACTGACATTTTGGCGGCCTTTGCTGGCGAGCCTGGCGGGCATTGCGGGCTTGCTGTTCCTGATCCTTGTGCGGCGGGTGAATGCGTTTGCCGCGCTCTTGGTGGCGGTGCTGGC
>JABSPI010000454.1 GCA_013214365.1 Erythrobacter sp. | reverse complement strand
GGGGGGGGGGGGCGGGGGGGGGGGGGGTGGTACCCCCCCCTCCCCCCCTCCCGACCAGCTCTCGCCCCACTCACAGTTGACTTTGATCCCTCTCTGGGGGGATACCACCCCTTCCTTTGCATTGATCCGACCGAAAGGACGCCGCTGCGATGGCGTGAGAACTCCCAATCTCTAAGTTGAGGGGATGCTCTCCGCTGATGCTCTCCGCTCTAAGGGGAAACATCAGCGCCCATTAACGGCCCGTTAACGGCCCGTTAACAATGGTCGGCCAGTGTTCCGCGAGCGGCCCGTTAACAATGGTCCCCGGCCCGTTAACAATGGTCCCCGGCCCGTTAACAATGCTTCCCGGCCCGTTAACACGCTCTCGTACACGCGCGTAGGTGTCACAAGCAGCAAGCAACGTATGGAAAAGGAAGGCCCGGAAGCACCGTTTGCGCTTGCGTTGTTGCTTGCTTGCTTGTTTGTTGCTTGTTGCTTGTGCTTTCTGGCGTCTTCCTCAGGTCCAAAACGCGGAATCGCTTGTAAAAACCTTGTGGGAATCTGCATTCTAGGCTGGCGCGCGCCGCGAGGCAATCTGGGCCTCATTATCCGGGGCTTATTATTATTCTGTGCGAGGCCTGACTGAGCAATATTACGGAGGCCAGGGAAATTGGATACGGGCGCCAGCGAGGCCTACCATCGCGGCCCGTTAACGGTCCGTTAACGGCCCGTTAACAATGCTCCCCTTAAGCTGAGGGGATGCTCTCCTCTCTAAGCCGGGGCACGCCTCAGATCATATATATATATATATATATATGATCTGATGGGTTGTTGGGGGGATCCGATTCCCCCTCTCATCACGTTCGTCCATGCCTGCCCCTTCACTACCTCAGTTGTGCTCATCAGCTGGGGCACGCCTCCGATCATATATATATATATATATAGCTTTGCTCTGTAAGCTGAGGGGATGCTCTCCTCTCTAAGCCGGGGCACGCCTCAGATCATATATATATATATGATCTGATGGGTTGTTGGGGGGATCCGATTCCCCCTCTCACCACGTTCGTCCATGCCTGCCCCTTCACTACTTCAGTTGTGCTCATCAGCACAACTGAACTTCTCCATGCACGCTGCGCTGTCCCGTTCGGATCGGAGCATCGTTGCGCTCGGGGGGATTGGGAAACTACAGTATTGGAAGTGATCAATGATCCCGCTTTGAATGGATCGCAGAATTGTTTGAAAAGCCGGAATGCATTATTAAGTGGACCATGCACACATCTCACGCAAGGTTCACATGCATTTTAAGCTCGCCACGGGGCGCGATATCTGGATTTCCGCGACGCGTTTCGTGCGCCGGGCGACGTGGTAGCTGTAGGGAAGCGAAGGTGCATTATGAGATATCATGAACATCCGAGGATGCAGTATGATGCGTTACAAGCATTCGAGCTGTTGCCCCGGAATCCCGCTGCAATTTAAAGTGGGTCACGGGCAGAGTTCAAAACTGATCATTTTGAAATCATTAAAAGCGTGCATGATGTTTGAGGGAAGCCGTCTAAATCGAAACACCGGATGAACGTCCAATCCCCCTCTCCCCCGTTATAGATATTGTCAAAGAATTCAATGGAATCCAGCTTCGGGCGTCCAATGCCGGG
>JABSPI010000453.1 GCA_013214365.1 Erythrobacter sp. | reverse complement strand
GCTGTTACCGCAACACCAGATAAGTTTAATGTTCCTGTTGTTGGTAATGTCGTAATAATGACAGATTGTAGATTGTTTACAGCAGGTGCATCATTCACATCAGTAAACCCAAAGTCTGCCGCAGAAAAAGTATAATCAGTATCTTCTGTTGTTGTGACGGTATTGTCTGTTCCATCTGGTTCACTATTAATAGATGTAACATCAAATGTAATTGTGTTTGGTGTTTGATCTGTATCCTGACCGCCATTTGGAGTTCCCCCATCGTCACGGACTTGGAAAGTAAAATCAGCATATCCTGTACCATTTTCATTGAAAGCAGGCGTAAAAGTAAGGTTTGGAATATCTACAAATGAGATTTCTTGTCCAGCTGTGACGGCCACGCCTGATAACTCTAACACTCCATCTACTGGAAGGGTTGTTATAAAGACTGAGTTAAAATTATCGGGCCCGTCATTAACATCGGTAAAGCCAAAATCAGCATCACTAAAGGTATAAGTGCTATTTTCGAATAAAGTGAGTGTATTATCTGCGCCATCCGGCTCGTCATTGACTGAGGCCACGTCAATCGTCATGGTGTTTGGCGTACTGTCTAAATCAATACCACCATCTGTTGTTCCCCCATCATCACGCACTTGGAAGGTGAAATTTGTATAAGCTACGCCAAATTCATTTGCAGCACCTGTAAATGTCAAATTTGGAATATCTGCCGCTAGAATTTCCTGACCGGCGGTCACTGCAACCCCTGATAATTCTAGAATTCCATCAGCTGGTAGTGCTGTGATAATGACAGATTGTAATGCATTTGCTGGAGTATCATTAACGTCCGTTAACCCAAAATCTGCACCGCTAAATGTATAAGCCGTGTCTTCTAAAGTAGAAACTGTATTATCTGTTCCATCCGGTTCATCATTGACTGAATTTACATCAAAAGTAATTGTATTCGCTGTAGCATCTAAATCGACACCACCATTTGCTGTCCCGCCATCATCACGGACTTGGAAAGTAAAGGCGTCATAACCTGCACCATTTGCGTTAGCAGCAGGAGTAAAACTAAGATTTGGAATATCCGCCACTGTAATTTCTTGTCCTGCGGTAACGGCAACACCGGAAAGCTCAAGAACACCATTTGCAGGTAATGTTGTAATAATCACAGAGTTAAAATTATCAGGCGCATCATTAACGTCAGTAAATCCAAAATCACCCGCCGCAAAGGTATATGCGGTATCTTCGTTTGTTGTGAGTGTAGCGTCTGTTCCAGACGGTGCATCATTTACTGATGTCACATCAATCGTCACTGTATTGGCTGTTTGATCCGTATCAACACCACCATTTGCTGTTCCACCATCATCACGCACTTGGAAAGTAAAGGCATCATAACCTGCACCATTTGCGTTAGCAGCAGGAGTAAAACTAAGATTTGGAATATCCGCCACTATAATTTCTTGACCAGCCGTCACAGCAACACCAGAAAGCTCAAGAACACCATTTGTAGGTAATGTTGTAATAATCACAGAGTTAAAATTATCTGGTGCATCATTCACATCAGTGAAACCAAAGTTTGCAGCGGTAAACCCAAGCGGCGTATCTTCCAAAGTCGTTAATGTAATATCCGCACCATCAGGCGCGTCATTTACATCAAGCACATCAATCGTCATCGTATTTGGTACTGCATCAAGATCAACACCACCATTGGCTGTGCCCCCATCATCACGCACTTGGAAGGTAAAGGCATCATAGCCTGCTCCACTCTGATTTGCGACTGGCGTGAAAGTAAGGTTTGGAATATCAGCTACAGCAATCTCTTGACCTGCTGTTACCGCAACACCAGATAAGTTTAATGTTCCTGTTGTTGGTAATGTCGTAATAATGACAGATTGTAGATTGTT
>JABSPI010000452.1 GCA_013214365.1 Erythrobacter sp. | reverse complement strand
GAGGAAGATGCCGTTGAGATAATAGCGGGTTTCCTCGGTCGAAATCGCAAACCGGGTGCGATCGATCATCTCCGCCAGAGTGCGGGCGGGAATTTCGAACGAAGTGGGCAGATCGCCTTCAACGATCACCGGGAAATCATCGCGCGGCAAGGTCGGCAATTTGAACCGGCTGCGGCCCGCTTTGACTTCCATCCGGTTCTCGGCCGTCTCGAGGCTAACCTGCGAGCCTTCGGGCAATTTGCGGGCGATATCGAACAGCAAATGCGCCGAGACGGTGATTGCGCCGGGGGTTTCAACCGAAGCCGCGCTCATCGTTTCGACCACTTGCAGGTCGAGATCGGTCGCCATGACTTTGACACTGCCGCCATCGCTGGCGTCGATCAAAACGTTGGAAAGGATCGGAATGGTGTTGCGGCGCTCAACCACCGATTGAACATGGGAGAGACAACGCAGGAGCGTCGCGCGTTCGATCGTAGCCTTCATCAGCTTACCCTATCGTCTTCGTGTTTTGCGGCGTTGCAAGCGGCCAAGGAATCGCCCCCGCTATGCCGAAAGGTCATAAAAACCTTAGCGCCCTTGGCAAACGGGGCAAGTTTACCATCTGGCGAGCGGGTAATGGGCTGGGGATAAGGATGCAAAGAGCGCAATTATCACGCCCAAGGCGCGCGCCCTTGCCTTCCTCACATCATCGCCATGCCGCCATTTACGTGGATGGTCTCGCCCGTAATATAGCCCGCCTCGCGGCTGGCAAGGAAGGCTGCGGCCGCGCCGATATCGTCGCCTCCGCCCATTTTGCCCATCGGGATGCGGGCATTGATCGCCTCTGCCTGTTTGTCATCCAGAGCGGTGGTCATCGCGGTGCGGATAAAGCCGGGCGCGATGCAATTGGCGGTGATCCCGCGGCTGGCGACTTCCTGCGCGAAGCTTTTGGTCATGCCGGTGAGACCGGCTTTGGCCGCGCAATAATTCATCTGGCCCGGATTGCCGGTGTGGCCGACCACCGATGTGATGTTAATGATCCGGCCAAAACGCCCCTTCATCATCGGGCGCGCGCTCGCGCGCATCAGGCGAAACGCCGCCTCCAGATTGACCGCGATCACGCTGTCCCAGTCGTCATCCTTCATCCGCATCGCCAGCCCATCGCGGGTGATACCGGCATTGTTGACCAGAATATCGATCCCGCCCAGCGTATCGAGCGTCGCCGGGATCAGCTCATCGACCTGGGTCTTGTCCGACAGATTGCAGGTGATCTCGACATGTTCGCCGCCATGTTCTTCGTGCAATTGTTCGCGAAAAGCGCGCAGCTTGTCCCCGTTCGAGCCCGACAGCGCAATCCGCGCCCCCTGCTTGGCCAAGGCAATCGCAATCGCCGAACCAATCCCCCCGCTCGCGCCGGTGACCAGAGCGTTCATTCCTCGCAATGAGAACATGGTATTTCCTCCCGAAATCTCGCTTTTGCAGTGCGTTGCGCGTTTCCCGTGATCGGGTCAACTTTGACGCCCATAAAGATGGATAAAAAATCAGGCCGTTGTGGCCACGGTGAAGGCTTCCAGATCATCCATCGTGATCAAACTGGCCGTGTTTGCCTCGCGGTCGATCTTGCCGATCATCGGGGCCAGAACTTTGCCGCCCAATTCGACGAAGCGTTCCACCCCGTCCGCGCGCATCGCCATCACGCTCTCGCGCCAGCGCACCCGCCCGGTGACCTGTTCAACCAACAAGGCGCCCTCTTGCGCGGGGTCGGTGACCTTGGCCGCGGTGACATTGGCATAAATCGGCAGCGCCAGAGCGCCCGGCGGGGTCTCGGCCAAAGCTTGCGCCATCCGGTCGGCGGCCGGTTGCATCAAGGAACAATGGAACGGGGCGGAAACGGGCAGCATAATGCCGCGTTT
>JABSPI010000451.1 GCA_013214365.1 Erythrobacter sp. | reverse complement strand
AGGTTGTACAGGCACTGGTTCTCCGGGGGCACCACCCTGGCACCGGACCCGCCCAGCTCCGCCCGGAGGACCAGGGAGTGGCCCGTACCGGAGGCCCCCGCCCCCAGGCCCAGGAGGGGATAGTACGGGTCCAGGGTCTTATGGTTGCACTCCGGTAAGGGGGCCGGTACGGGGGCCACCGGGGGGGGGCGGGGAGTATATGGTGCATACACACCGTGGCGCCCCTGCCCTGGCCCCGGGCCGCAGCCCGCCCCCTGGTTCCCCTGGAGTTAATTCCATAGTAAAACCCCCTCCCGGCAGCGGGGATACAGGGGGGCATAGATGCATAGGTACACCCCCTCCACCAGGTGCCAGTACCCCACTCCCCCGGCAGGGTGGGTGTCCAGGGGCGTACTCCCCCCGGGGCCGGCATCCAGGGGACTACAGCCCGTACCCCCAGTGCCCCCCGCCCCGGGAGGGCCCACCAGTACGTGCCCGGGGTGCAGTCCGGGTAGGGCCGCCAGGGGGGAGCCGGTGCAGGAGTCCCCGGTGTACACCCCCAGCCCCCGGTACTCCCCCGCCCCCACTGCCAGGTACCCCAGGGCGGCCCCCAGGGACAGGGCGGTACTCCAGTGGAACACCCCTGGGGACCCCCGGGAGGTATGTACCGTACCCAGGGAGGCCCCCCCCAGGGAGAGCAGGAGGGCCGTACCGTGGGCCAGCTCCCCCTCCCCGGGGGCCACCAGGGACTCCCCCGCACCCCAGGGCCGGGAGAGGGCGGCATGGGACACGGCCCAGGGCAGGGAGGTGAACAGGGCGGACTCTGAGAGCATGGGCCCCAGGGGGCAGTGCACGTGGAGGCCCGGGTGGGGAGCCAGTACGCTGCCCCCGGAGGCCTCCCGCACCGTATCCCGGGGGAGGGGGGACCAGCGGGGGGGGCCGTCCGGGGGGGCGCACCTGTATATGTATAGGGGAGTGCCGGGGGGGCTGGCCGGTACGAAGGAGTGGGAGCCCGGTCCCCCCCCGGTACCTGCCCCAGGGCGCCCCCGCCCCCCCGCTCCCCGCCCAGGACCGGCCCCAGTCCCCGAAGGGAGCCAGCTCACACGGCCCAGGGGCGGTGCGGGCCCAGCTGGCCGGGGGCAGGGGGCGGGGAAGGGAGGCCGCCTGGACGCCGGGAGGGCCCCAAGGTAGCTACCCTCCTTACCGGGTGAGTACCGCCCTGCACGAGCGGCGCCACGACTGGGCCCCTGTCCCCCCCCCGGGCAGTACCATATTATACCCCCCATGGACAGCCGGGCCCGGGCGGCCCGACGGCGGGACCCCGTAGTATCCCTGGGTACCCTGCCCGGGGGGTGCCGGTAGTGGCCCTGGCCGCCCCGGACCGTCCCCGCCCCCACCGGCCCGGTAAGCTACAGCACTGCCCATATAGGGGGCCAGGTCCGTGACCGTGGTGCACAGCTGGGCCCCCCTGGACCCCCTATTGTATAGGGCTGTACTATACCAGGGGGTGGGGTCCGGAGCCAGGGTCCCCCCGGGGCAGGGGCCCGTACCCGGGAGTGCTATACATACAGGGTCCGGTACGGGGGGTGTCGATGGCGGGCTGGCTCCCGGGGCCGGGCGTGCCCCCCCACCGGACCCCCCACCCTATACTCCCCCCCTCCCCGGGCCCCGGATGCTGGTTCCCTGTCCCCCTGGGGCGGGATGCCAACTTGGTGCCGGCTGGACTGGCCCGGGCTCTGGCAGGGGGGAATACGGGGAGGTCCGGACTCGTGACCCCAGCCCAGGGGGACTGCCCGGGCCAGGGGGAGCCACTCGACCACCCCCAGGGCAGTGCCCGTAGACCCCAGGGCCCGCAGGCCCCCCCCGGCTGCCCGGGATATCAGGGTGGACCGCCCCTGGGGCACCTGGACTGGGCCG
>JABSPI010000450.1 GCA_013214365.1 Erythrobacter sp. | reverse complement strand
GACCGGCCAGGCCAATTCCGCCGCACCAAAAAGAAGCGCGAGCGCCACCAGCATCTGAGCCGCGTGCACGGGCAACATATCGGCCATGGTCGCCCCGGCAAACGCCATGATCGCAGCGCTGGTCACCGCGCACACAGCGCCGGTCACCAATAGTGGCACAGTGCGCGCCAGACTTTGCGCGAAATGCGCAACAATCAATTGCTCACGCGAGCCCAGCGCGATGACGAAGGTCGCGATCAAGGCGATCAGAAAACCGTCCATTTGACGCTCTATGGCTCCCTTTATCCGTGTGCATATTCGCTGATCCGGGCGATCGTGACCGGATATGCTTTAATCCCGCCATTATGACAGGTGAATGCCGGCGTGCTCCTATCACCGCTGTTCCAGATCGAGAAGCACTCGATTGCCGCTTGGCAAGCCTGCGTTTTCGCGCTTAGTCAGCGACCAAGCCGGAATATAAGGCACAGCAATTGAGAGGAGAGCGCAAATGAAACTCGAACAGGGAATGGCCGCGATCGTAACCGGGGGCGCATCGGGCCTGGGCCGGGCGAGCGCGGCCGCTTTGGCGAAGGCCGGATTGAAAGTTGCGATCTTTGATATCAACGCAGAAGCCGGCGAAGAGCATGCCGAGGCGATTGGCGGGACCTTTCACCATGTCGATATTATGAGCGAGGAGAGCGCGCTTGCCGGGTTCGAGGCGGCGCGCGCGGCCAATGGGCAGGAACGCGTGACTGTCCATTGTGCAATGGCCTCGCGCCGGGGCAAAACGATCGGTTTCAACAAGCAGACCGGCGGCTACAAACGGCTCTCCACCGAAGATTATGCCTTTGGCGCCGAGGGGATTTTGGTCGCAAGCTATCGCATTGCCAGCATTTCGGCATTGGGCATGGCCAATAGCGAACCGCTCAATGATGACGGGGAACGCGGCTCGATCACCTTAACCGCCAGCGTCGCGGCGCAGGATGGTCAGATCGGCCAGGTGATTTACGGGTCGTGCAAATCGGGGGTGAACGGCATGGTTCTGCCGATGGCGCGCGATCTGATGGATCTGGGCATTCGGGTGAACTCAGTCATGCCCGGCATTTTCGCCACCCCGTTGATGCTGGGAATGAAGGATCGCAACCCGCAAATGTGGGATCAATTGAACGCCAGCGTGCCGTTTCCCAAACGGCTGGGCGAGCCCGAAGAGTTTGCATCTCTGATTGTGGAGATTGCCAGCAACAGCTATATTAACGGGCATCAATTCAGGCTGGATGGCGCGATCCGCATGCCACCCAAATAGTTTGATCCGGGCGAGCACCCCTGCGCTTTGCGCAGCGCCGAGACAATCATAAATACGCGGCGCAAATGCTCGACGAAAAATCGTGATGGAGGAAAATTTGATCATGTCGAAAACACACAAAAGTAAATCACCGCGCTTTGCCGCCGCTTGCGCTATGGTAGCGGCCGTGCTGCTGGCCGGTTGTGCCGCAGATGGCGCTGGCGATGGCGACACCGCGGCGGGCGATGACGAGGCATCGCAGCAAGAGGCGGCGCCTGCGCAGATGGCCAATCCGGCCGCAGTGTTCTGTATCGAACAGGGCGGCGAACACGATATTCGCAAAGATGCAGACGGCAATGCAGTGGGCTATTGCATCTTGCCCGACGGGTCTGAACCGATTGCCTGGGATTATTACCGCGACATGCATTCATCGAAAGAAGACGCCGCCGCACCCAGCGCGTCCGGCACGGATGGCGCCGAAACAGATAGCGCGAAACAGATAGGGAGGGCGCAGCGGCCCCAGCGGTCGCAATCGCCAATCCGGCCGCGGTGTTCTGCATCGAGCAAGGTGGCACGCATGACATTCGCAAAGACGAAGACGGCGCGGCCTATGGCATGTGCATCCTGCCCGACGGGACCGAGGT
>JABSPI010000449.1 GCA_013214365.1 Erythrobacter sp. | reverse complement strand
GCTGCTATTGGCGCAGAACCGCCAGCGGAGCGCAATGTGTCTAGAGCTTCGATCTGCGATTGGCGAGATCCGTGATGCCGCGCAAGATAGCCAAGTTCACCTGCTGCATATGACCCTCGGCCCGGGCAAATGACAACAGCACGTTCTTTACCGCTCATGACCGCTTCTCCACCGTTGATGTGGCCATCAAAGCCTGCGCTTCGCTCACAATATCCTCTGGGTGCAGCAGGACGCGGTCGGCTGCCGGACCCAGCGGAATGAAACTGTCATCGCCGCTGATCCGGCGGATGGCTGGGGGCGCGGCGGGTGCTGCGCCCTCAACCAGCTTGGCGACAATCTCTTCGCCCAAAGACCCGCTTTCTCGGCATTCATCGACAATCAAAACCGGGGCATTGGGCACCAAATGCTCAACCACACTGTCAATTGGCAGCGGGACTAGCCAGCGCAGATCGATCACTTTTGCATGGATCGATTTCAGCGTGAGCTCTTTTTGGGCCTGCCGGGCAAACACGGTGCCATTGCCATAGGTGATAATGGTAAGATCAGGATCGCTTTCGGCTTCGAATAGACCGACTTTGCCAAACTGCACCGGCGGGGCATTTTGCGATGGCTCGTGGCTGAGCATTAGGCCATCGCCGGCTTCGTGCAGATCCTTGGTCCCGTAAAGAGCGATAGGCTCCAAAAACACCACCACACGCTGTTCTTCACGGGCCAAACGGATGCTCTCGCGCAGCATACCAACCGCTTCGCTGGCGTTGGATGGGCATGCCAGAATGAGCCCGGGAATATCGCGGAATACGCCGATTGCATTGTCGTTATGAAAATGTCCGCCAAACCCTTTTTGATAGGCCAGCCCGGCAATACGGATCACCATTGGATTGGTGAATTGGCCATCGGAGAAGAACGACAAGGATGCCGCCTCGCCTCGGATTTGGTCTTCGGCATTGTGAACATATGCCAAAAACTGAATTTCGGGGATCGGGATGTAGCCATTGTGCGCCATTCCTATCGCGAGGCCCAAAATGGTTTGTTCGTCTAACAAAGTGTCGAACACTCGCCCGGGACCAAACCTCTTTTGCAAGCCGGTTGTGGCCCCATAAACGCCGCCTTTGCGTCCGACATCCTCGCCAAAGACGACAATGTCGGGGCTCGCTTCCATTGCCTCGGCAAGCGTCGCAGAGATTGCGCGTGACATATGAACCGGTTTGGTGGTCGGCCAAGCCGTTGGGGCAGATGGGCTTGTCTCTTTTGCTGGAGGCACAATCGGCTTCATCACCTCTTGCGCTGAATCGAGCCGAGGGCGGGTTGCGGCCTCCTCCATCACCGCTGCAACTTGCGCTGAAATGCGGCCATAGATCGCCTCGATATCGCTGAGCGAGGCGCCCTGCCTTTGCATGATGTGGCGGGCGGTGTGGAGCAATGGGTCTTGATCGGCTTCGCGTTCAATCTCGTCACGGGCGCGATATTGCGCCTCCACGTCCGACCCTGCATGCCCCATCAGGCGCACTGTGCGCAGGTGCAGGAAGACCGGACGCCGCCTCTCCCGCGCAACCATCTCCGCCTCGCGCGCAACACGCAGCGCATCGACAATATCGCGCCCATCACCGGCCAAATAGGTAAGCCCCGGTCGGTGCGAAAAATTCGCCTCGACCCAGGATTGCGGAGTGGGAACCGAAATCCCAATCCCGTTATCCTCGCACACAAACACCAATGGCAAAGGCAGCTTGCGATAAGCGGTCCAGGCCGCTGCGTTGAATGCACCTTGCGCGGTTGAATGATTGCTCGAGGCATCGCCAAAACTGCAAATTGCGACGCTGTCTTCGGGCAAGATTGCATTGTCCCGTTTGCTCGGTCGTCCCATCGCAATCGAGAAGGCTGCACCCACGGCTTTGGGCAGGTGCGAGGCAAT
>JABSPI010000046.1:6256-7224 GCA_013214365.1 Erythrobacter sp. | reverse complement strand
CAAGCAGGTATGGCCGCGATGCAAGCCCAAGTTGATGGCGCGCGGCTCAAAGCAATTTACGGCGTTTATCCGTGGGCTGGGCAGCAATTCCTCAACCCCGATATCGGCGATATCAAAATGCGCATTGTCATTGGCGAGCAGGATACGTGGTGTTCGCCGCAACAGGTGCAAGGTTATGCGCAGGCGATCCGCCTTGCCGGGGGTGATGTGAGCTTTCGTATGTATTCCAATGCGCTCCATTCCTACGATCGGCGACAGGGCGAGGAGGATTTTCCCAGCGCCACAGTCGCCCCGCAAGCGCCCACAGTCTATATCGATGACACAGGCAGCCTGATCGATCCGATCACGGGCGCGGCAGATCCCGCCAAAACCGATATCGACTTCATGGCCTATGCCGCGAAGGCGGGCTTTTTGGTGGTCGGGGCATCATTGGGATCGCGCGATGATCAGGCTGATCTGTTCCGCGCCGACATGCTGAGCTTTTGGGAAGAAGCGCTTTAGGCCGGAACGGCTGAAGCTCGCTTCGGGCCTAGCTATCTGTGCAAAACGGCGCGCATTCGCGACAAGGTTCCGCTGCGCTCGGCGAGTGTTTTGGCCGTCCCCACCGCGCCATCAAACGTGGCCCGCGCGCCCAGCAATGCGCGATTGGTCAGCGTCGGGTCGAGCAAGACAAAGCTGCTGCAGGCCGCCCAATGTGTGCCAAACATTGCTTTGTGTGCGCCTTCGCCCTCGGTGAAATCGAAATAGTCAAAACGCTGCTCGGCAAACAGTCGTTCTAGCGCGTGCATCTGCAACACCGTCCCCGGTGACAGGCGCGCGTGGTCAGGGTCGTAGCCAAGATGGGCATAGAC
This sequence comes from Erythrobacter sp., assembly GCA_013214365.1. Lineage (GTDB taxonomy): Bacteria > Pseudomonadota > Alphaproteobacteria > Sphingomonadales > Sphingomonadaceae > Erythrobacter. The sequence continues at coordinate 6,373 of JABSPI010000046.1, read as the reverse complement.
CAAAGTGCGACCCACAATTGGCAGCGCAAGATAGGCGATCGCTTGGCCCTTGGTGCTCATCAAATAGCACCGCATTTGGTCTCGCTCCGCCGCCTCGAGCATGCTCTGCCGCGCCGC
>JABSPI010000046.1:0-6156 GCA_013214365.1 Erythrobacter sp. | reverse complement strand
ATGGTATATTCGCCCAGTTCTGCGCTCAATTTGCGCGCTTTGCGGCGCAAGGTGGAGCGGGTTTTGCCGGAAAATCGCGCGATGTAATCATCATAGGTCGCGCAGCCCTTGCCACCGCGCATATCGATATAATGGCGCCGGTAGTCCTGTCTTCCACCAATCAGGTGATGCGGGAAGCAGGCAGTTATCTCGGATATCGCCGTTTTCGGCGCGGACAGAATGCGCAGCCCGTCGCGTCCGGGCGCAGGCGGGGCAATTGGTCCGCGAGGCTGTGCCAAGACGTCTTCCAGTGAAAAGGCCCACGGCGCCAGATCGCGACCGACAGACAGCAGCCGGCGCGAGCCCAGTGTGAAGTCAATCGTGGCGGGGGCGCTGGGCATTTTATCCATCACAGCGCACCGTAAAGCGTGTTCGATGCCAGCTGCTCAGCATAGCGCCACGACGTGCGCAAAGCGCTCGCAGGGAGTGGCGGGCTGGATCTGCGCAAGGGTGCAATCTGTGGCGGGTTGTCGCGGTAATTGGCGGTTTGCACCCCGTCCATGTTTGCAAGCGCTGCGCACAGTTTTTCAAATCGGTGATGGACGATCCGGTTCACGCTTTGCTTGCGCCGATTGATCAATTCAAAACTGTGGGTCACCAATGTGAAGCTGGGGCGCTCGCACTTGTGCGCATGGCGGATTGCGGCGTGCATTTCGGCGAAAGACAAAGCGGTGATTTGCGCGTGACGCTGCCCCCCGCCCCATGTGCCGATACTGCCCACGGGCACTTCGGTGACACCTTCATGGACAACCGGATCGCGGTCATTCGCGCCAAGCGAGATCCGGCTCGCCCCATTGGGTAGAGCGGGGCAATGGCTGGTGTCATAGGCAAGGCCCAAATCGCCAAGCGCGCGCAAAGTGTCATCATTGGCGCCATAATTCCCCGCCCGAAACGCCACTGGTTTGGGCGCTCCTGCTGCGACCAGAATATCGCGCGCATATTCGAGGATTTCGGTTTGCTCTGCGCGTGAGAAATCGAACAGATTACGTCCCTCGCGCCGGACGCTTAGCGGGCTTTTAGCGCCAGCGATCGCCAGCCATTCGGTGTGGCAATGCAATTGCACATCCTGCCCCGCTTCGATTATCGGCGCGACAATGTCCTCAATCGCCCCCACCCCCCAAATCAGAGCGGGCATGGGATCGACGAAAAAAACCGCTTTGATGCCGTGCCGCGCAAATACATCCAACTGGTGTGTTATACCCGCGGGACCGTGAGGGGTGATGCAGGCCAGCGAGCGCGCGAAATTGTCGCGTCGGCCCGCTTCGGACAGATCGCCAACCAAACCCGAGGAATACTCGGTGTCGATAGTGATATAGACGCTCGTCATCACGCGCGCCTATTTAGCAGCTAAGGGTTAAGGCCCGGTTTGGGCCGCCCTCGCGTGGTCCTAGATCCCGCCCGGGGTGAAATCATACCCGCTTGTCGCCAACCCATCGCACAAAGTGTCGACGCAGCTTTTAAGATCGTCTTGGCTGGTCGAGCGCACCACGAAGTTTGCACCAACTCTGCCATCGCGGAAAAACGGGTAAGAGCCGATCTGGCAGTTTTCATGGCCCGCTTCCGTCTCGCGCAGCAGGTTCGCAATCTCGCTCTCTGCAACCCAGCAGCCCACCGTCTCGGTGAGCAGCGGTGCGCCGCCCTCAAGTTCGCCAGTGAGAGCATCGAGCATGCCGGCGGTGATGTGGGGCACGCCCGCCATCAGGATGACATTGCCGCGCCGGATGCCCGGCGCCCCTGACATCCGATTGGGGATCAAATTGGCGCCTTCGGGGACCCGCGCCATGCGCAGACGGCCTTCATTCAGGCCGCCCTTGTCAGCGTAATACCGCTCCAACAAAGCGCGCGCATCTTCGTGAATAACCACGGGCACGCCCAGCGCCGCAGACACTGCATCAACCGTTATGTCATCATGGGTGGGGCCAATACCGCCGGTTGTGAAGAGGTAATCGTTGCGCGCGCGAAGCGCGTTCACCGCCTCCACAATGGCATCTTCGTCGTCACCCACCACACGCACTTCGGCGAGGCGTATCCCTTGCACTTGGAGCCAGCTAGCGACTTGGCTGATATTTTTGTCATGGGTGCGACCCGAGAGGATTTCATCGCCAATGATGACGAGGCCCGCGGTCCAGATTTTGTCAGGGGAACTCATACCGAGAAGCCTATGCCAAGCGGACCATGAATACCACCCATCTGTGCAGCTATCTTATGCCTGTCGGCGTTTTATTCCGCCGCTTCCAATTGCTCATCTGCCATTTGCGCGTTTGCACTTGGTGCAGTGAAGGACAAGATCCCGTCATCAACCGGGTCCTTCGCCATCAGCTTGCGATCGGCGACATACTCCTGATTAAGCCGCCAGGGGTAATTCACCCCGTTTTTGGGCTGAAGATGTTTGGATCGTTGGATGTAGCCGCTGGAGAAATCGTAAATATCATCCTGCTCGATCTGCGCTTCCATTTCCGGGGTCAGCACTGGTGTGGCGATTGATGCGTTCTTGGCGCGCATATCGTTGAGCAAACGGCAGATATAATCGGAGTTGATGTCCGCTCGCAGCGTCCAGCTCGCATTGAGATAGCCGAACACCACCGCCAGATTTGGCAAGTTCGAGAACATGCAGCCCTTATAGTAAAAGCGCTGGGCGAAATCGACCGCTTCGCCGTTCACACTCACCGCGATCTTTCCTGCGACTGCCATTTTTAGCCCGGTTGCGGTGATGATGATATCGGCTTCAATCAATTCACCCGATTTGAGCCGGATGCCGCCAGCTTCGAAGGCCTCGATATGGCCGGTGACGATGTGCGCTTTGCCGGCATTGATTGCTTCGAACATATCGCTGTCGGGCACCAGACAAAGGCGTTGTTCCCATGGATTATAGGGCGGGGTGAAGGCCTCTTTATCGTAGTCTGGGCCCATCGCCTTCTCTAGGCCTTTGGTCAGGTTTTGCTTGATCTTTTCAGGCTTGCGACGCGCCAGTTTGAAGACAAAATCCTGCATCCAGATATTTTTGGCGCGGGTAATTTTATAGGCGAGCTTTTCAGGCAAAATTTTACGGATAGCATTGGCGAATCCGTCCTTTGCCGGGCGCGAAACCATCCATGTCGGCGTGCGCTGCAACATGGTCACTTTGGCCGCCTTTTCGGCCATGGATGGCACGATCGTGACGGCCGTAGCGCCCGATCCGATCACAACCACCTTTTTACCTTCGTAATCGAGGTTTTCGGGCCAAAATTGCGGATGCAAAACTTGGCCTTTGAATGCGCCCAGTTGGAAACCGGGATCGTAGGGCTCGTCGTAGTCGTAATAGCCCGAACCTAAATACAGGAAGTTTGCGGTGAGGTGTGCGGTGCTACCATCTTCACGCTCCATTTCGACATGCCAGCGCGCCTCATCCTCGCGGAAATCGGCGGAGAGGACCTTATGACCGAAGCGGATTTGGTCGCGGATGCCGCGCTCATCGACGATCCGGTTGAGATATTCGAGAATAGCGGGCGCATCGGCAATGCTTTTTTCATGCCGCCAAGGTTCGAAATCGAACCCCAAAGTGTGCATATCGCTGTCGGAGCGGATGCCGGGATAGCGAAAGAGATCCCATGTGCCGCCCAGATTGGCGCGGCGCTCTACGATCGCAAAACTGTGATGAGGGGTCTTCATCTTCATGTGCGCGGCCATGCCGATACCGGAAATGCCTGCGCCAACGATGAGAACGTCAAAATCGGGGGGTGTTGCTAACATTGGGTCTCTCTTTTCCCTTGCTAACAGCAATGTAAGCACACGGTGCGTTGAAAAGCGAGTCTTGATAGCAAAATGCAACTGACTTTTTAAAAGGGACTCGCTAAGCGAAGCGCATGAACACCTTTACCCGGCTCGCTGCCTCGACCTTTGCCCTCTCAATTTCACTTTCATCCCCCGCCCTGGCGCAAGACGAAGACGATGCGCAAGGCGAGGAATATGCTGAGGCCGTCGATTTGGACGCACCCAATTTTGACGGTGCCGATATCATTGTGACTGGCGCCGGGTTGGAGCCGGCGCTGTCTAATATTGTGTACTCAACCGTCACGATCGAGCGCGAGCAAATTGTCTCGAGCGGATCTGGCCGCTTGGAAGACGTGCTCTCCAACGTTGCCGGGTTTCAGCAATTCCGCCGCTCGGACAGTCGCTCTTCAAATCCAAGCGCTCAAGGCGTGACCTTGCGGGCTTTGGGCGGCAATGCGACAAGCCGCGCCTTGGTGCTGCTTGATGGCGTGCCTATCAGCGATCCCTTCTTTGGCTATATCCCGTTTAATTCGGTTGCGCCTGATGCGCTTTCATCGGTTCGGGTCACGCGCGGAGGCGGGTCAGGACCGTTCGGATCCGGCGCGTTGGCTGGGACAATTGAATTGGAAAGCGCCGGCCCGCAAACGTTAGGCAGCTTTTCAGGCGGCGTTTTGATAAATGACCGTGCTGAGACCGAAGCGACCGCTGCGCTCGCGCAGGATCTGGGAGCCGGTTTTGCAGTGGTAACCGGGCGATGGGACCGCGGTAAGGGCTTTTTCACTACCCCCGACGATCAGCGCGTCCCGATCAGTGCGCGGGCCGCCTTCGACAGTTGGAATGTCGCCGCGCGCGTGGTTGCCCCGCTGTCATCCGATATCGAAGTGCAAGCGCGCATTGGTCTGTTCGACGACCAGCGCACTTTGCGGTTTGAGGGGGCGGATTCTACCAGCAAAGGGCAGGATGCGAGCCTGCGCATTGTCGGGCGCGGAAATTGGGAATTTGATGCGCTGGCCTATGTTCAGGCACGCAATTTTTCCAATGTTGTGATTTCCTCCACCCGATTTGTGCGTGTGCTCGATCAGCGTAAGACGCCCTCAACCGGTTTGGGCGGCAAGGTTGAGGTCCGGCCCCCCGTTTCAGAAGCGCATGACCTAAGGTTCGGGGTCGATTATCGCCGTGCTGATGGCGAATTGCAGGAAGAAGCCTACAGCGCTTTTTCCGGTCTCTTGCGCGAACGTCGCCGCGCTGGCGGCACAAATAGCAATCTTGGCCTTTTTCTTGAGGATGATTGGCAGATTGGGCCGATCGTTTTGACTGGCGGTGTGCGGGCCGATTACACACGCATCGAAGATGGCTTCTACCGTGCGCGCAATGCCAGCGGTGAGATTGTGTCAGAGACGATTGCCCCGGACCGGTCCGATTGGGCGCTAAGCTACCGTGCAGGCGCCTCTTTCTATGCCTCGAGGCAATTGGAATTGCGGGCTGCCGCCTACACCGGTTCGCGATTGCCCACTCTCAATGAATTGTATCGCCCGTTTGTCGTGTTCCCCGTTGTAACGCAGGCCAATGCCGAGCTGGAAAATGAGCGGCTTGAAGGTTTCGAGCTCGGTCTAAACTGGCAACCTGCAAGCTCGATCCTGTTCTCGCTTACAGCGTTCGACAATGAGGTGGAGAATGCGATCGCCAATGTTACCCTCGAGCCAAACTTGCGCCAGCGGCAAAACCTGCCCGCCATTGAAGCGCAAGGCGTGGAAGGCGCGGTAGCTGCGCGGTTTGGAGCAGTGAGCATTGATGCATCGCTTGCCTATACCGATGCCAAGGTCTCCGGAGAGGGACCCTCACTTGGGCTTGACGGCAACCGTCCGCCTCAAACACCAGAGTTCTCCGCCTCGGCGACACTGGCTTGGGAGCCATCTGATGGCTGGCGGATGGCTGGAACACTAAGACATGTCAGCGCGCAATTCGAGTCCGATCAGGAAACCAACATCTTACCGGCGGCAACCACAGTTGACTTGTTTGCGCAAGCGCCACTTTTCAATGCATTTTCGCTCGTAGCCAGGGTTGAAAATCTCCTGGATGAGACAATCGTTACGCGCAATTCGAATGGAGCCATTGATCTGGGTGTCCCACGCACAGTGTGGTTCGGTTTGCGGCTTAACCTCTAAGCCATCGAATTGGGGCAATTCCAAATTGGGGTGTGGCGAGCGCAGGTATCGCCGATCTTGAGACACACAATTGCGTCCAAATTCACCCTTCTGTAATTAAACAAGGGCCCCGCGCGGCCTGTGGTATTTTTGCATCTCCATGCCAAGAACCCGCCTTGGCGTCTTGGCATGCCCGAAACCGCTGATAGTCTCCCGAGTTGAG
>JABSPI010000448.1 GCA_013214365.1 Erythrobacter sp. | reverse complement strand
GCCTACGTTGAGGCAGGTGCCACCCAAAGTCTCGCGGCTTTCAACGCAAGCGGTCTTGAGCCCCAGCTGGGCCGCGCGAATAGCGGCAACATAGCCGCCGGGGCCAGCGCCGATGACAAGAACGTCGTAGTCGTATGAATGGTCAGCCATCGGAATTCTCGTTTCCTTTAGGTTTCATCGGGGTCATAACTTCGTAAAAGTCTTCCCAGCCTTCTGGTGTTGGATAAGTACTCTGATATTTCTGAATTTTCGCGGGCGGCAACAGATGGTACCATTGCCTGAAATCATACCAGTAGTCTTCACCACCGCCCATGCGCCAACCCATGGATAATCTGGCATAATCTGGGAAGACTTTCCATGGCGGAAGTGCTCGACCCTGCTCGTCAAACTGTAGCGAGCTGTCAGGCAATGAAATTGCCGCCTCGGCAATCATTGCCCGCATTTCCTCCTCAGTCGTCGCGACTTTCTTCTCATCCATGCAAGCACCTACTGGGAGAATAATCGCGAAAAAAGGATGAACCGCATCACAAATCGATCAGCATCCGGGTTGGATCTTCGATCGCTTCCTTGATGATCTTAAGCGCCGTCACAGCTTCGCGGCCATCGATCAGGCGGTGATCGTAGGAAAGCGCGATGTACATCATCGGACGGATCTCAACCTGACCGTTGATCGCAACCGGGCGATCTTCGATGCGGTGAAGACCCAGCACTGCTGATTGCGGCGGGTTGATGATCGGGGTGCTCATCAGCGAGCCGAACACGCCCCCGTTTGAGATCGTGAAAGTGCCGCCGGTCATATCGGCCATGGTCAGCGTGCCTTCCTTCGCGCGCTTGCCATAATCGGCGATGTCTTTTTCAATCCTCGCAAAACCCTTGGCCTGACAATCGCGCACAACCGGCACAACCAAACCATTGGGCGCGGACACCGCAACCGAGATATCGACATAGTCGTGATAGACGATCTCATCGCCCTCGATATAGGCGTTGACGCTGGGCACGTCTTTCAAAGCGAGGCATGCAGCCTTCGCGAAGAAACCCATAAAGCCCAAACGGATGTCGTGCTTCTTAGCGAACAGATCTTTGTATTTGGTGCGCGCTTCGATCACGGCGGACATATCAACATCGTTGAACGTCGTGAGCAGAGCGGCCTCTTCCTGCGCGCCTTTTAGACGGCGAGCAATGGTCTGGCGCATGCGGGTCATTTTGACCCTCTCAACCGCGCGTTCCCCGCTTGCGGCCGGTGCCGGAGCGGGCGCGGGCGTAGGAGCAGGGGTGGGCGCATCGCCTTTCGCCTTAGCGGCGGCGATCACGTCTTCCTTGGTCAGCCGACCATCCTTGCCGGTGCCCTTGATCGTGCTGGGGTCGACCCCATGCTCGAGCACTGCGCGGCGCACTGCCGGTGACAGCGTTTGCGTAGGGGACGAGCTTTCGTCCGCTGCCGGGGTTGGCGCAGCTGTCGGTGCGGGGCTTGGCGCTTTGGCTGCAGATGCGCCGGCAGACGCGCCTTCCTCTACCACGGCGATAACCGCGCCAACTTCGACGGTGTCGCCTTCGGCTGCGCGGTGTTCGGTCAAAACCCCGGCAATCGGCGAAGGCACGTCGACCGCGACTTTGTCGGTTTCCAGGCTGGCAATCGGTTCGTCGACTGCGACCGTGTCGCCCGGCTGTTTAAGCCATTCGCCGATCGACCCTTCGGTGACCGATTCTCCCAAGACCGGGACGGTGATTTCAGTGGCCATTTCTCGTATCCCTCAAATGTCTGAGTGTGGCGATTATTGTGCGAGGCCCAGCGCGTCATTGACGAGCCGTTCCTGTTGTTCTGCGTGACGTTTGGCAAGGCCGGTTGCGGGCGATGCCGATGCATCGCGGCCCGCATAACGCGGCCGCATACCGGCGTGTCCGGCTTTGGTGAGCGAATCTTCAAT
>JABSPI010000447.1 GCA_013214365.1 Erythrobacter sp. | reverse complement strand
TGGTGCAGTTGATGCAATTCTTTGGCCGCGGGGGGCCGAGCGAAGAGATCACGACGCTGCAATAGGCCCAGTAATTGCGCGCAGCCACAAGCGACGCGCGCGCCGGTTCGGCGCCAATTTGCGCTTAACTAAAGAAGCTGCCGCGCAAACCATCGATCACATATTGCGCCGCGAGCGCGGACAACAAGACGCCCAGAAGCCGCGTGATGACCGCCTCAACCTTGTCACCCAGCAAGCGCATCAAAGGCCCAGCCGCAACGAGCGCAATAGCAGTCAGCACCAGCACCGAGATCAGCGCTGAAAACACTTCGATCGTTTGAGACGCAGTCTTGGCCTCGTTCATCAGCAGCATGATCGCGGCAATCGCCCCCGGCCCGGCCAGCATCGGCATTGCCATCGGGAAAACCGAGACATCTTCAATCTCGGGATCGGCATTGACCTTATCGGCGCGTTCAGCGCGGCGCTGGGTCCGCTTTTCAAACACCATTTCAAAAGCGATCCAGAACAGCAACAAACCGCCTGCGATCCGGAAACTGTCGAGCTCGATATGCAGCGCGCCCAGCAAAGCTTCGCCGAAAAACGCAAAGATCGTCAGGATCACCGCCGCAATCGTGGTCGCGCGCAAGGCCATATTGCGCGCCTGCGCGGCGCTCGCATCTTTAGTGAGCCCGGCATAAATCGGCGCACATCCCGGCGGATCGATCACCACAAACAAGGTGATAAAGGCAGAGATAAACATTTCAGGCAGCATGGCGGCTCAATCGAATGGGACCAGAGGTCATTGGCTAAGCGCGACCATCATCACCCTTTGACCGATTATTCAAGAGGCGAGGTGAGACTTTCTTCGATCGCAGTGAGCCATTCACCCAGATAGAAATATTGCGCGGTGACGTATTTGGTGCCGTCCGCCCGGTGTTCCCAACGCCAGCGCAGCGTGCCATCGCGGGCCAATTGGGCATCCGCCGCCCCCTCTTCACCAACCGGGATTGGCGGAGGCGGGGGAATGGTTTGATTGTCCCCCGGACAGGTCGCGATCAGCCCCTCAACCAGATCAATCGCGGTCACAACAATAGCGCCGTCCTCAAACTCTTCGCGCGGGGGTGGCTGGGGCACGTCGGGTCCGGCTACGTCATAGCTCCATTTGTAACTGCCATCGCTTTGCAGCGCCCAGACGGTCACGTAATTGCCGACCATGCCTTCGCCATCGAGATAGCGCCCTTGGCTCAATGCAAGCGAACCGTCGCAGCTTTTGACCACGAGGCGCGGCGCCCATTGAGTGGCCACGGCCGGATCGTTGAGCGTTGTGGCAAGCGCGCGGAACGGGACCGGTCCATTGCGGCCATGCAGAACAGCGCCGGGCGCAGCATATTGCGCCCCGGCGGTGAACAGGCCGGTTTCCTTGGCGGCGCGGGCATAGGCCAGCTCGGTCGCGACAATCGTCGAGGGCTGCGCGGCGCCTGGAGCGGTGCTGAGCGTGCGGGCAATCACTGCATTGGAAGGGCCGCGTGGCCCGGGTGATCCACACGCAGAAACCGCCGCGCTCAGCGCTATGGCCGCAACAATGACACCCCGGCCGATCACAAGTCGGCCGGAGCCTCTAATCCGGCATTGCGATGCGCTGCGACCAACGTGTTGCGCAGCAAGACCGCGATTGTCATTGGCCCCACTCCGCCCGGCACCGGCGTGATCGCGCCGGCCACTTCGCTTGCCTCAGCAAAGGCGACATCGCCGACCAATTTGCCCTTCTGCTTACCCGGTTCAGGCGGCAGGCGGTTGATCCCGACATCGATCACCGTGGCCCCTTCTTTGAGCCAATCCTTGCCGATCATTTCGGGCCGGCCGACCGCCGCGACGACGATATCGGCGCGCTTGACCACTTCGGGCAGGTTGCTGGTGCGGCTGTGCGCGATGGTGACGGTGGCATTTGC
>JABSPI010000446.1 GCA_013214365.1 Erythrobacter sp. | reverse complement strand
CGTCACTTGAAAGTGTATCCCGAGTTGTTTAAAAACGCCGGCTATGCGGTCGCCTCAACCGGAAAGGCGTGGGGACCTGGAGAGTATAAAATAAACGGACGGCAGCACAATCCGGCCGGAGAACTCATGGGGAAAAGGAAATTTGACAAAAAGGATCTTCCCGCAACGGGGATTTCCACGAAAAACTATGCGGAAAACTTCCGAGATTTTCTGAATGAACGTCCCGAAGGCACACCATTTGCTTTCTGGCTGGGAACTCATGAAGCGCATCTCCCGATTGAATATAAATCGGGCGTGAGAAACGGAAAGAAACTCAAAGATGTGGTGTTGCCCGCTTTTTATCCCGATACGGAAGAATTTCGCCATGCCCTGCTGGATTATGCAGTTGAAGTCGAATGGTTTGACCGGGTAATTGGCCAAGCCGTTGAGGTGCTTCGAGAGGCGGGTGAGCTGGAAAATACGCTGATTGTAGTCACGGCAGACAACGGCATGGCGTTACCGCGTGCCAAGACGAATAATTATGAATATGGCGTTCATATGCCCCTCGTCATTTCCTGGCAGGGCAAGGTAAAGGGCAACCGTACAATTGACGATATGGTCAGCCTGATCGATTTAGCGCCCACTTTTCTGGAAGCGGCAAACATTCCGGTTCCACAGGAAATGACCGGACGCAGCCTGCTGAATATTCTGGGATCCACAAAAGAGGGCCTCGTTGATGCGTCGAGAACCTATGTGCTTTCCGGCCGGGAGCGGCACTCGGCTGTCCGGAAAGATAACTTAAGTTATCCGATCCGGGCGATGCATACCCCAAGCCACACTTACATTTGGAATGTCAAGCCGGAACGAACTCCACCAGATGGATATCATTCTGGAAAGGAGGGTGCTCTAGGAGCGGAAATCAAAAAGGCGGGGTTATGGGAACTGCACTACGGATTCCGCCCACAAGACGAACTCTATCGCCGTGTCGATAACGGTGACAGTTTTGAGAACCTTGCCAAAAATCCGGAATATAAAGGGCTCTTGAATAAGTTGAAGCAGACGCTGCAAGGGGATTTAAAAGCAGGGGGCGACGCTCGCATGTTGGGCTTTGGCGATATCTGGGAGAGTTACCCGCGTTACGGTTATATACCTGCAAAGCATGGCGGGTTTGCCCAGTCCGGTGTTTACAACCCGAAATATGTTGAAAGTGCTCGTCAAGGCATGAAAACTGCTGGAATCGAGAACGACAGTTATTTCGAAAGAACAAAACTGCCCGCTCCTCCACGAAAAGTTAAAAACAAGAAGGCCACAAAGAAAGTAAAAAAGAAATGAAGATACTAAAAACCGTATCCTGTGCTTCCTGGTAAATAATAAGATCTGTCACAAAAATTGAGACGTTAATAGTAAATATTCTTAAGGACAATGTTATGAAAGATTTAGTTTTGAGTTTAGTTTTGAGTTTATCTCTGTTGGCTGCTGGCAGTGCTTGCGCAGCGGAAAAGAGACCGAATATCCTGCTGATTATCGGAGATGATATAAGCTGGAAGCACTTTGGCAGTTACGGATCCCAGTGGGTGAATACACCTTCGTTGGATGCGCTTGCTAAGTCGGGCGTGTTGTTTAACAACGCCTTTGCGGCGGCCCCCGGATGCAGCCCTTCCCGCGCCGCCTTGCTAACGGGACGCAATATTTGGGAAATTGAAGAAGCTGGCTCGCACGGTGCAAATTTTCCGCGTCACTTGAAAGTGTATCCCGAGTTGTTTAAAAACGCCGGCTATGCGGTCGCCTCAACCGGAAAGGCGTGGGGACCCGGAGAGTATAAAATAAACGGACGGCAGCACAATCCGGCCGGAGAACTCATGGGGAAAAGGAAATTTGACAAAAAGGATCTTCCCGCAACGGGGATTTCCACGAAAAACTATGCGGAAAACTTCCGAGATTTTCTGAATG
>JABSPI010000445.1 GCA_013214365.1 Erythrobacter sp. | reverse complement strand
TCGACACAGCACGCAGGAAATCGACCCAGCGATTGCGCTCTGGCGGCGCCATTTGCGCCATGGATTGTGCCTTGGCCTACATCGATGCCATCATCTTCCCTCTCTTTAAACCCGGCTCAAGACATCTGGTCTGACACGTTATTATTCAAGCCCTGTTTGATTAATTCGCCCACAAATCTGCCTTGCGCTTTTGGCAGGCGCGGCTCGGCCATCTTCCAATTAAGCGAAAATTTCTTTATATATTGCAAGGGTTTGCGAGAGAGACTGAACGGTCTTTCGAGCAAAGTATCGGTAAAGACGCGTGGAGGGAGAGACTATGTCATTTTTTGCGAAGCCAAACCCCAACCTGTCACGCGCAAGAACGCTTTCATATCCGAAATTTGGCCTGACAAATCTGAAAATTGGTCTGGCAGGGCCATTGATTTTGGCTGGGCTTTGCGCGCCAGGCACGGCGCATGCAAACGAGGTTGATTGGGACCCGCGCTTTTGGGTTGAGGCGGGGATTTACCTGCCCGACGCGGACACCCAAATCCAACTCTCACAGCCCGATAGCGACAATGGCACCGTGCTCTCGCTCGAGGATGATCTGGGCTTTAAAACCGGAGTGGAGAGCTTTGACCTCACGCTGGGGGCAAAGCTGGATGATGACTTTTTCATCGAGGGCAGCATTTTTGCACTCGATCGGTCGAGCACCCTAACCTTATCAGAAGCGATCGAAGTTGAAGATGTCGTATATGATGTGGGGGCCCGCATCGATGCCGATTTTTCATCGGAGATTTTCCGCATCACCTTGGGCTACCGGATCATCGCCAACCCTAAATTTGATGCCTCGGTCGCACTCGGCGTGCATTTAACCAGATTTGATTTCGGCGTTATCGGCGAAGCGAGCGCCAACGGCCAAACCGCAAACGGAGAACAGCGTGGGCAGGATTTGCTCGCCCCGCTGCCGACATTGACCGGGCAAATCAAATACCGCCCCATCCCATGGCTCGAATTGCGCGGACGGGCCGATTACCTCGACCTTACGATTGATCAATATGACGGCAAGCTGGTCAATCTGGAAGCATCGGCCACCGCCGCGATCACCCGCAATATCGCTCTTGGCGCGGCCTATCGCTTCACCGATTACAAGGTCGGGATCGACGCCGACAGCTATGATGGCAATATCGAATACAAATTTGATGGCCCACGCTTGTTCGTGCGCATCGTAATCTGACCGTTTGCACCTGCCCGTCGGCATTGCCAGCTATGCGCTGGGCTGATACGGGCGCGCAGTTTCTCCACAGCGCACCGGTTTTCCGCTGACAGTCCAAGGGTCCGTTATGTCCGATATCAAACGCGTCGTTCTTGCCTATTCGGGTGGCCTCGACACCTCTGTGATTGCCAAATGGCTGAGCGTTGAGCGCGGGCTCGAAGTGGTGACCTTCACCGCGGATCTGGGACAAGGCGAGGAGATCGAGCCGGCCCGCGACAAGGCGCGCGCGATGGGTATTCCCGACAAGCACATCTTCATCGAGGATCTGCGCGAGGAATTCGCGCGCGATTTTGTGTTTCCGATGATGCGCGCCAATGCGCGCTATGAAGGCGATTATTTGCTGGGCACGTCAATCGCGCGCCCGCTGATTTCCAAACGGCTGGTCGAAATCGCTCGCGAAACCGGCGCTGATGCGATTGCGCATGGGGCCACCGGCAAAGGCAATGACCAGGTCCGCTTCGAATTGTCCGCCTATGCGCTCGACCCCAATATCAAAGTGATTGCCCCGTGGCGCGAATGGGACCTGACCAGCCGCACCGCTTTGATCGCATGGGCCGAAGCCCACCAGATCGCCGTCCCCAAGGACAAACGCGGCGAAGCGCCCTTCTCCACCGATGCCAATCTGTTGCACACCTCATCCGAGGGCAAAGTGCTCGAGGATCCGTGGGAGGAGACAC
>JABSPI010000444.1 GCA_013214365.1 Erythrobacter sp. | reverse complement strand
GCGACACGGTTGCCAGATACGGGATTAGAGGGCGCGGGATTAGAGGGCGCGGGGTTTTGAGCGGTCGGGACAGCAGGTGCAGCGGCCTGAAGCAGCGCGATCGGATAAAGCAAAGTGAACACAATCCATCCCTCCTCGTCTATCGCACAATTTCAAACAGAACCGCTTTTGGCGAGCGCAATTCTGCAAACTCGCGGTCGGATGCGATCACACCGCTACACAAGCACCCCGTCATGCAATCGCACGATCCGGTCCATTCGGGCCGCGAGCCGTTCATTATGGGTCGCAACCAAGGCCGCGCTCCCCTCGCCGCGTACGAGCTCAAGAAACTGGCCCAGCACCGTATCCGACGTCGTCTCGTCGAGATTGCCGGTCGGCTCATCGGCCAGCACCAAAGTGGGCCGGTTGGCCAGCGCACGCGCCACCGCGACGCGTTGTTGTTCGCCGCCCGAAAGCTGGCTGGGCCGGTGAGTCAGGCGATGGCCAAGGCCAAGGCTGGTCAGCAGGCTTTGCGCACGGTCCACCGCCGCGCCTTCGGGTGTGCCGGCGACCATTTGCGGCATGACGACATTTTCGGTGGCGCTGAAATCGGGCAATAAATGGTGGAATTGATAGACAAAGCCCAAATGTTCGCGGCGCATTCTGGTGCGTTGGTCAGGCGGCATTTTCTCCGCCTCTTCCCCCGCGATTGCAATCCCGCCTTCAAACCCGCCTTCGAGCAGGCCGACCGCTTGCAACATGGTCGATTTGCCTGAGCCCGACGGGCCCAAAAGCGCGACAATCTCGCCCGGCATAATATCCAGATTGACCCCGCGCAGCACGTCGATCCGGGTGCCGCCCTGTTCGAAACTGCGCTTCAGATCGCGCAAACAGACAATCGCTTCACTCATAACGCAGCACCTGCACCGGATCGGTGTTGGCCGCTTTATACGCGGGATAGAGCGTCGCAAGGAAGCTCAACCCGAAGCCCAACACAGTGATCCCGATCACTTCTGAGACATTCACCTCGAACGGGACCGAGGTGAGGAAGCGCACGCTCGGGTCCCAGATCTGGATCCCCAAAGTCCCGCTCAACCAATCGATCACCGGATTGAGGAAAAACAGGAAGGCAAAGCCCAAAGCCAGCCCCGCCAACGTCCCGACCCCGCCAATCGCGGTGCCGATCGTGACAAATATCTTGAGCAGCGAGCGGCGCGTGGCCCCCATTGTGCGCATGATCGCAATATCGCGCGATTTGGCCCGCACCAACATCACCAGGATCGAGAGGATATTGAAGCTGGCGACCAGAACCATAATCGCCAGAACCACGCTGACCACCACCCGCTCCACCTCGAGCGCTTCGAACAAAGAGGCGTTGATCTCTTTCCAATCGGCAATCCGCGCGCGCCCGGTCAACGCTTCTTCGACATCGGCCAAAATCGTTTTGACCGCGCCCGGATCAGTGACGTTGACTTCGATCAGGCCGATTTTATCGCCCATCAACAGCAAAGTCTGGGCATCGGCGATTGGCATGATCACAAAGGTTTCGTCAAAATCATACAGGCCAATCTCGAAAATCGCCCCCACTTCGTAGCCGACCTGGCGCATGGATGTGCCAAACGGTGTGGCGCGGCCGGTGGGATTGACGATGGTGATCGTATCCCCGACCCGCGCGCCCATATTGCCCGCCAAACGCGACCCGATCGCAACCTTACCCGAACCCGGCGTGATCGCGTCCATATCGCCCATCAACACCTTGTCGCCGAGGCTGGCGATATCTTCGGCGGTGTTGCCGCGCACGAAAATCAGATGGCCGCGCCCGCGATAGCTGGCAAAGAGCGGCTGTTCGATCAGGGGAGAGGCATCGACCACACCGTCAGTGGCGCGCACCGCTTCGAGCACGCCTTCCCAATTTTCCAGCTCCCCGCCATAGCCTTGAATGATGGCATGGCC
>JABSPI010000443.1 GCA_013214365.1 Erythrobacter sp. | reverse complement strand
TGGCTGCCAGGAGGCCTGCAGCCGCACCGAACGTGCGCTTGCCGATGCTCAAGAGGGGCTGAGCCTTGCGCGCGAGGAGCGGGCCACTCTGGCCGCGCGCGCCGAAAACGAAGAAGAGCGGCGCAGCGAAATGGCGCGGATTTCGGGCGAACGGTTCCAATGCCCGCCGCCGGTTCTGGCCGAAAAGTTCGAGTTCGCCGAAGACGAGGTCAAACCCGCAAGCGAAGAAACCGAGGAGATGGAGCGGTTGACCGCCTCGCGCGAGCGGATTGGTCCGGTCAATCTGGTCGCCGCCGAAGAGCTTGCGCGGATCGAAGAGGAACACGGCACCAATGCCAGCGAGCAGGCCGAACTGAACGAGGCGGTTGCCCGCCTGCGCGCCTCGATCGGCAATCTCAACCGCGAGGGGCGCGAACGTCTGCGCGCCGCATTCGAAGAAGTCGACGGCCATTTCCGCGTGCTGTTCACCCGCCTGTTCCAAGGGGGGCAAGCGCATCTGGCTCTGGTCGACAGCGATGATCCACTCGAGGCAGGCCTTGAGATCTACGCCCAGCCGCCGGGTAAGAAATTGCAATCCTTGTCGCTCTTGTCCGGCGGGGAACAGGCGCTGACGGCGACCGCGCTGATTTTTGGCTTATTCTTGACCAATCCGGCGCCGATCTGCGTGCTGGACGAGGTGGATGCGCCGCTTGACGATGCCAATGTCGAACGGTTTTGTGACCTGCTCGATTCCATGGTGAACACGACCAAGACCCGCTATTTGATCGTCACTCACAACGCCGTCACGATGAGCCGGATGCACCGCCTGTTCGGCGTGACCATGGCGGAAAAAGGCGTGTCACGCTTGGTGAGCGTCGATCTGGGTCAAGCGGAATTGCTCGCGGCAGAGTAAAGCTACAGTGTCGCAAGCGCTCGATACCCAGTTTGCAAGGATTAGCGCATGGGCGAGTGCCAACTTCCCCGCGTTGATCGAGGGCCTCAATCCGGGCCTATCCGAGCACGCTTTGTCGGCGGCTGAGACCAATGCGGGCATCGCGCTTCCTGACGAGTTGCGACAACTCTACCTTCTCGCGGACGGTGAGAAGCCTAACGGCGTCGGATTCTTCTTCGGCCTGAAGTTCCTGTCTTTCGAAGAACTGGTCAAAACCGCAGAGCTGTGGCGCGAAGTGGCTCAATCCGATCCCGAACTCGCTGAAGACGGGGAATTTCACTCCTCCGATCCGGAAGGTGCCATCACCGCTCAGTACATTAATCTTGGCTGGATTGCATTCGCCCACGATTTTGGCGGAAACCACCTCTCGGTCGACACCGCTCCGGGGCCTGCGGGCACAATCGGGCAAGTGATAAACTCAGGGCAGGACGAAGAAAACAAGCGTGTAATCTCGCCCAGCCTTGCATCGTTTCTGAGTTGGATGGCTGACACTCTGGAGGCGGGGAAAGGCACTGTCACTGCGACCGGCGATGCCAGCCTACCTTACGAATTCCTGCTTGCTGAGCCGGAAAATCGACATTTCCTAGATGCGGTGCAGAAGATGAAACTGCCCGTCTGAAGGCGCTGTCAGGCTTCGATGGCTTTCGAGAGCCGGTCGCGCAGATCCTTTAGTTTAGCGACAGTCTGCGAATAATCAGGCTCCGCGGGCTTCATACTGTCGAGTTGAACAGCTTGCTCTTCGCCCGTCGCGCGGCGATCGCCTGAGCGCCGGTCATCGCCTTGGCGGCGATTAGCCCCATCGGGTGCAGAAGGCCCGCGAGAACGCAGCACGGCCTCAGCGCCTTTGAGCGTGTAGCCCTCATTATTGACCAATCGGTTGATTTCCTCGACCATTTCGATGTCGCTGGCGCGGTAATAGCGCCGGCCGCCGGATCGTTTGAGCGGTTTCAGCAGAGCAAATTGCTGCTCCCAATAGCGCAGGACATGCTGTTTAATACCGAGCGCATC
>JABSPI010000442.1 GCA_013214365.1 Erythrobacter sp. | reverse complement strand
GCAAGCGGGCCATCGACACCATCGAGTTCGAACAGAATACGGCCCGGCTTTACGCGAGCGGCCCAATATTCAACGGAACCCTTACCTTTACCCTGACGCACTTCGGCCGGCTTTTTGGAGACCGGAACATCGGGGAAAACACGGATCCAAAGACGCCCTTGACGCTTCATCGCACGGGTGATGGCCCGGCGAGCAGCTTCGATCTGGCGTGCGGTGATCCGCTCAGGCTCAAGCGCCTTGAGACCATAGGCGCCAAAGTTGAGCGTGGTGCCCCCCTTGGCATCGCCTTTGATCCGACCCTTAAAGGCCTTGCGATACTTGGTTTTCTTCGGTTGCAGCATGGTTCTTTCCTAAATCCTGCAATCAGCGAGCGGGACGCACGCCGGAAGTCTGAGCTTCCATCATGAGGCGGTCCTGCGCGGTTGGATCATGAGCGAGGATTTCGCCTTTGAAGATCCACACCTTGATGCCGATGATCCCGTAAGCGGTCAGCGCTTCGGTTTCAGCATAGTCGATGTTTGCACGCAGAGTGTGAAGCGGCACGCGGCCTTCGCGGTACCATTCAACACGGGCGATTTCAGCGCCACCCAGACGGCCGCCGCAAACGATCTTGATGCCCTCGGCACCCAGACGCAGCGCCGACTGAACCGCACGCTTCATAGCGCGGCGGAAGGCAACACGGCGAACCAATTGGTCAGCGATACCCTGAGCGACAAGCTTGGCGTCGATTTCCGGCTTGCGGATTTCGACGATATTCAGCTTCACTTCGCTCGACGTCATGGTGGACAATTTAGCGCGCAGCTTTTCGATGTCTGCGCCCTTCTTGCCGATGATGACACCGGGACGAGCGGCATAGATAGACACGCGGCACAATTTGGCCGGACGCTCAATCACAACCTTCGAGATCGCTGCCTGAGGCAGGTTCTTGAAGATGTACTTACGCATCTCGATGTCTTCTTTGAGCAGACCGGCATAGTCACGCCCTTCGGCGTACCAGCGGCTGTCCCAGGTGCGGTTGATCTGCAGGCGCAGACCGATCGGATTGCTCTTCTGGCCCATGATTTACGCCTCTTCCTGTTCGCGAACAACGATGCGCAGCTTGCTGAACGGCTTTAAGATACGGGTCGACTTACCACGACCACGCGTGTGAAAACGCTTCATCGTGAATGCCTTGCCCACCGAAGCCTCAGCGACGACAAGCGCGTCGACGTCGAGATCGTGGTTGTTTTCCGCATTGGCGATCGCTGAAGCGAGCACCTTGCTGGCGTCTTGCGCCATTGCCTTCTTCGAGAAAGCAAGGATGTTAAGGGCCTCTTCGGCCTTCTTGCCGCGGATCAATTCAGCAACAAGGTTGAGCTTTTGCGCAGAGCCGCGAATTTGCGTGCCCACGGCCAGCGCCTCGTTGTCCGCTACGCGGCGGGGAGACTTTGCCTTACCCATTATCGTTTGCCCTTCTTGTCGGCACCGTGGCCGGGGAAGCTGCGCGTGGGCGCAAATTCACCAAGCTTGTGACCAACCATTTCTTCCGAAACCGAGACGGGGATGAACTTGTGTCCATTGTAGACGTTGAAAGTCAGCCCGACGAACTGCGGGAGGATGGTGGAACGACGCGACCAAGTCTTGATGGGCTTGGTGTTGCTCGCTTCCTGTGCGTCCTCTGCCTTCTTGAGCAGGCTGAGCTCGACAAACGGACCTTTCCAGACGGAACGTGCCATGTCGGATTACCTCTTCTTCTTCGCGTGACGCGAACGGATGATCATCTTGTCCGTCTGCTTGTTTTTGCGGGTGCGGGCGCCCTTGGTCGGCTTGCCCCACGGTGTCACTGGGTGACGACCACCGCTGGTGCGGCCTTCACCACCACCGTGCGGGTGATCGACAGGGTTCTTAGCAACACCACGTGTGAGCGGGCGACGGCCCTTCCAACGGGTGCGGCCAGCTTTGCC
>JABSPI010000441.1 GCA_013214365.1 Erythrobacter sp. | reverse complement strand
TAACCAGTCCGGCGTTTTGTTTTGTGGCCCAAAAATCACGCAGCATGGCGCGTATCGCCGGGCCGAATATAAGCGGCAAAACCAGCACCGCGCCCCCGCAACCGGGTCACAATCTCAACAGGTCGGGTGATCCGCGATCAGGCCGTGAGGCGAATGTCGCATTCTTCCACGCTCGCCTCGGAGCCGTGAATGTCATAGATTGCGCGCAATTCGGTCCAGAGGTTTTGCGCCTCGCCGCTCTTGCCTAAAGCGTCTTTGATACGCGCCACCAAACGCGCGCTCTCGGCATAATTGGGCCCGCGATCAGGCTCTATTCTCGTATAGATATCAAGCGATTCCTGCGCCGGGGCCAAGGCCGCTTGGACGCAATCGCTGTCAAACAGGCATTGGGCTTGGTGACGCAGGCAAAAGGCCAACTCTCCTGCCAGTTCAAACCGGCGCGCAAGCTGCGCGGCCAAGCCATAAGCCTGCGCCGCATGGTCAAAGGAGCCATCGCGCGCCATTGCCCGTGCGCGGGCTATATTTTTTCTCAAACCGTCACTCATCAAGCGTGGCTTTTATCACAAAAATTGCATTTGCCCAGAGGCCACGCGCCGCGCCTATCCGCCATCATCTCTCAACCCCCCCTCGCCATCGGCGCATAGCCGCGCTAGGGGCGCTTCCCATGCAGATATGGACTGGCCTTGGAAACCCTGGACCCAAATATGCGCTTCACCGGCACAATGTCGGGTTCATGGCGCTCGATGTCATTGCCGACATGTATGATTTTGGCCCGGTGCAAAAGAAGTTCCAGGGATGGGTTCAGGAAGGCCGGATCGGCACGCAAAAGGTCCTGCTGCTCAAACCGGCGACCTTTATGAATGAAAGCGGCCGGGCCGTTGGCGAAGCGATGCGATTTTACAAATTGGATCTCGATGCGCTCAGCGTGTTTCACGACGAGCTCGATCTGGCCCCGTTCAAGGTCAAGGTGAAACAGGGCGGCGGGACGGCGGGCCATAATGGCCTGCGTTCCATTGACAAACATCTGGGCGCCGATTTCCGCCGCATCCGGATCGGGATCGGCCATCCGGGGCATAAAGACCGGGTGAGCGGCTATGTGCTGGGCAATTACGCCAAGGCCGAACAGGACGCGCTGGCCACTATGCTGGGTGCGATCGGGGCCGAGGCGCAATGGCTGGCGCGCGGGGATGATCCGCGCTTTATGAGCGATGTTGCGCTGCGCATGCAGGAATGATTTCGCGCATAGCCAGAAGATTTGGTCGATTTCATCCCTACTTTTGCTGGCCTATTCGCGCGCAAGGTGGCACGCTTGCCCCTCTTGGTCGTCGCACAATTTTCAGACAACAATCACACAACGATCCATTCATTGACCACGCGCGCGCGGCATCTGATGCGCGCAGCTTAAGGAGCCAATATGACCGCCATTAATCGTCGCACCCTTCTCGCTGGCGCTGCTGCCACTGGCGCGCTTGCCGCGACCGCATCTGTCGCGGCTGAAGATGTGCTTGAGGTGACCCCTGATCTGAGCGGGAAGAGCATTCTCATCACGGGCTGCTCGACCGGGTTCGGGCGATTGGCGGCGGAACATTTCGCCCGTTCAGGTGCCAAAGTCTTTGCCACCATGCGCAACCTGCCCCGTGCCGAAGGCGATGAGCTGATCGCGCTCGCCGCGGCTGAGGATATCGACCTGCATGTGATCGAGATCGACGTGCTTTCCGACGAACAAGTCACCGCCGGTATCGCCAAGGCGGCCGAGATCAATGGCGGCCCGCTCGACGTTTTGATCAACAATGCCGGTATCTCTTATGGTGGTCCGATCGAAATTCAGGATATCGAGGCAACCCAGCACACATTCGACACCAATGTCATCGGCCCCCAACGCATGATCCGCGGCGTCTTGCCCGCCATGCGCTCGGTGAAAAGCGGGCTGATCATCAATGTCTCAT
>JABSPI010000440.1 GCA_013214365.1 Erythrobacter sp. | reverse complement strand
CGGCAGAGATCAAACGATTACCGGTTTGTTATACACTGGCGCTGTTAAGGCCCCACCGGCAACTTGCATGACGGTGGAAGAGTTGAAATATCCGATCTGATTCACGAACAGGCTGCCTTGGAGGCCATCCTGCCTCACGGCGATGGTGTTGTCCCCGCTGAGTGCGCCATAATCATTCCACTGAACCCGCCGCGCATAGTTGAAACCACAGCATTGGTTGATTGCGAGGGCGGAATTAGCGCTGTTGATTTGACCGATACCATGCGCAAAGTTGTCGTAGCCGCTCTGAGTAACCGTTGCCGTTTTGGATAACAAACGTGGTCATTCCATTCCCAGCACCAAGCTGATCAACAATCGCATCTTTGTTGTCACCCGATTGGATCACCTCGGCAACTGTATCGACCGTGTCCGCCTCTTGTGTGATCTCGACCTCGCCGTAAGTGCCGGTTTGTTGCACCAAAGGCGCGCCATGATAGGCCCTGATGCCCGTGACATCCTGTTTGATTGCGACGGTTTTGCTAACCCCGCCGCCGGTATTCACCGGCGTCACTTTGGCGACCATGCCGGTGCTGCCCCCGCTTTAGTTATTGGTGACCTAATTGTTGGCGGTCTGCGTCACATAGGACACACTGCCATCGCGGGCTTGTTTGACAATCGCTTCACTCGCGACCCCGTCCATACCGGTGGGGGTGCAGCACTGATCAATAGCTTGATGTTGGCGCTATCGAGTTGGTCTATCAGTCTACTGGTTGCCGTCGCCGGTCAATGTTGAAGTGCAAGTTTTGCTTGGCGCGAAGGCGGGCGAAGTAACAAGAACCGCGATTGACAATGCCAATAGAGACGCACCCAAAACTAGTGAAATTTTCATGATCTAATCTCTCCCCTGCCGCAGCCAGCAACATTGTAGCCGGCGTGTTTCTCAGTCCGGTGATTGAGATTTTTTGACCATACCAGAACGCATCGCAAAGGTGGTCTAGGGAGGGATTGATGCCCTGTGCTCTGTGCTGCCCTTGATGAGAGAACGCACATTTCGGGGCGGTGCATGTGCCTGTCGGGCGACACAGATTAGATCAAAAGCGTGTCAGGAGGCTTCATAAGCCGGGTTCTGTCTCCTGCGCGCGGTCCGATGGACGCGGCGCGCGGGCGGCAATCATTCATCTGGGCGGCCTGTTGCCAAGCGCGCTCTAGCAGCCAACCCGGATCTCTCGGCGCGATACCCGCCTGCCTTTGTCTTGCGACCGGCACGAGACCCCTATTTGGCCTTGCTCCGGGTGGGGTTTACCATGCGGACCCTGTTGCCAGGTGCCCCGGTGCGCCTTTACCGCACCCTTTCACCCTTACCTGTAAGGTTTCCCTCCATCGGCGGTATACTCTCTGTGGCACTGTCCCTGAACCGCCACGAATGGCGGCCCGGCGGGCGTTACCCGCCACCCTTGTTTCGTGGAGCCCGGACTTTCCTCGGTTTCCCGCGATCGCCTCGGCCCCCTGACACAGCACCGCTATACAAAAAGGGCCAGCTTTCGCAAAGCCGGCCCTTCTCGATTGGTCAATAAAAGTCAGGCTTATTCAGCGCCATCATCGATCAAGACTTTCCAGATCACCGCCCCGATCGCAGCGCCCGCAAGCGGCGCAACCCAGAACAGCCACAATTGCGGCACAGCCGCAGTGTCAGCGTAAAACGCCACCCCGGTTGAACGCGCCGGATTGACCGACGTGTTGGTCACCGGGATCGAAATGAGGTGGATCAAGGTCAGCCCCAGCCCGATCGCAATCGGGGCAAAGCCGGCCGGTGCTTTGGCCGATGTCGCGCCCAAAATGATGATCAGGAACATCGCGGTCAAAACCACTTCGGCAACCAAAGCCGCCGTCATCGAATAGCCGCCCGGTGACAAGGCGCCATAGCCGTTGGAGGCAAACCCGCCCGCGACAAAATCAGGGGCGCCGCTGGCGATGACGAACAAAAT
>JABSPI010000439.1 GCA_013214365.1 Erythrobacter sp. | reverse complement strand
AGAGTAATGGATTTTTCACAAGAGTTTATAGAGTCTAACGGATTGAGTGAAGAGCAAGTAGCTGCAATCAACGGACACATCAATAGTGAGATTGTTCCGAACATTAAAAAAGACTATGATGGTCTTGCTAATAAGAATGCTGAAGGTATACTCGATGGAGCTAGTCGTTCTGTAACAGAAAAGTTTGGATTAGACCTTCAAAGAGAGAAAGGTGAGAAAATTGCCGATTTTATTGGTAGAGTTTCAGAAGCCGTTGTATCTTCGTCTAAAACAAAGTTAGATGAAAAAGTACAAGACTACGAAGCCAAAATCAAAGACTTCAAAGGTGACCAAGCGTACAAAGACCAAATCGAAGCGTTATCGTTAAAAAACGATGAGCTTTTAAAGTCTATTGCGGAACTTGAGCCTTTAAAGGGAATTGATGATAAGTATGCTGAGGCAACTACAAAGTTGACCACTATGCAGAAAGAAGTTGCTTACGGAAGCATTAAGCCATCGTTCCCTGAGAGTGTAAACCCTTACGAGGCTAAGGCTAAGTGGGATGAGTTTAGAGCAGGTGTAGAAGAGAAGTATAATATAGAGCTTAGAGATGGCGAACCATTCGCTGTTGATAAGGACAACGTTCATAAATCATATCCTTTGAAAGATATTCTAGCAAAGGATGAAAGTATAACTGGATTGCTTAAAGGCAGAGAGCAAAAAGGTTTAAATGCAAAAAGTGTTGAGAGTATTGCCGTTGATGGATTACCTTTCAAATTACCGAAAGGTGCTACATCTGAAGAGCTTTCTTCAATCGTAAGAGAAGAAGTATTGAAAAAGTTTAATGGAGATGCGTTTCATCCAAGTTTTGCAAAAGAGTTTTCAAGTCTTTACGCAAAGGCTAAATCTGCTACAAACTAGCGAAAGACCGCAACACTAAAACAATTTAATAACTAAAATCAAAGAAAAAAATGGCTTTTTTAAATGCTACTTTACTGAATGATTTGCAGTCTAGCGAGGCTACTAATGAAAAGAGGTTTTCACCTCTTGGCGTAATTGACGCTGTTAAGGCTTCTGGTGCTAGTGCAGATTACATTCCACCAAGCGTGCGTGCTGCTTTAGCAAGTATGTCTTCTTTGAGGGATGCTGAGATTCCTGTAATCAAGGACCAAAGTGTAACAGTTGTTACCACTCCTGGTTTTGAGCATATACCCTCTAACCTTCCAGAATCGGATAAGTATTTCTTCCAACCATTCGACGTATTCAGTGGTATGAGACACTATCCTGCTGCGAATGACAACAACATGATTGATGCTGAGTTCCAATCTAGAGAAGTTCTTAAGAACGTTCTTTACGCTATGGGTAACACTGTAGAAGGGATTCTTTTATCTCAACTTGATGCTCGTAAGACCCAATTGTTAGGATTCACTGAGCAAGTTTCTGCTAACACAGGTGATTATACTTTCAACGCTACACCAGACATCTTAGAAGTAAGCAAAGCTGCTCAAGATGAGACTATGTTCTACTCTTTAGAAGAGTTGATGGCTGCTAACGAAGTAGGTGGTAACTACCGAATCGTTACTAATAGAGCAGGTCTAGCTCGTCAAAAAGCTGAGGCTTTAAAATATGGTGCAGGTAACGAGAAGAACTTACAAGCTATGGGCTTCTTCGGTGCTGACAGAATGCACGACTCAGGGAATATCACAACTTCAGCGAAGTTTGACGGTTTCTTAATGAGAGATGGATCTATTGGATGCTACGAAAACTTCCCATCTGACTTCCGTAGAGGTGTAAGCTTCGCAGGAAAGTCTTGGTCTGTATCTGACGTAGAGCTTCCATTTGTAAAAATGAGAGCAAACATCTACACTGACACTCAAGCCACTGATGCAACTGCATTAATTAACAGTGGTACTGACTCTAACCTTATCATGACTCACTTCGAGGAAATGGCTGTATGGGTAAGATTCTATGTTGTATATCGTTAT
>JABSPI010000045.1 GCA_013214365.1 Erythrobacter sp. | reverse complement strand
TTATGATCAATTTCGCCGCGATGTGCTTCCCTATCCGACAGGCAACCTGCATCCCGGCTTCTTTGGCTGGGTAATGGGCAACGGCTCTTTGACCGGCGCAATGGCGGATGCGCTAGCCTCCACAATGAACGCGCATGTCGCGGGTTATGATCAGTCCGCTGCCTTTGTTGAGCGGCAGGTCATTTCATGGCTGTCCGAGCTAATCGGCTATCCCAAAGACGCCTCGGGCCTGCTTGTTACCGGTGGAACTATGGCCAACCTCAATGGTCTGGCTGTTGCACGCAACGAGAAGGCTGGATTTGATGTGCGCGCTCACGGTGTGGCGGGTGAAGGTTTTCCTAGGCTTCGGGTCTATGGCAGCAAGGAAACGCACAGCTGGATTTATAAAGCTTGCGAATTGATGGGCCTTGGGCATGACGCGTTCCGCGCCATTCCGGTCAATTCTGAATACCAGATCGACGTAGAAGCGTGCCGCACCCAGATTGAGCAGGATGTTGCGAACGGTGACAGACCATTCTGCATCGTCGGGACAGCTGGCACGGTAAACACAGCCGCTGTGGACGACTTCTCCGCTTTGCGCGCACTCGCTGACGAGTTTGATCTTTGGTTCCACATCGACGGTGCCTTTGGAACGCTGGCTGCTTGGAGCCCTGACACGGCCGCATTGGTAGCAGGACAGGAACTGTCGGATTCAATTGCTTTTGATCTGCATAAGTGGGGCTACATGCCATACGATGTCGGATGCGTGTTGACGCGCCACTCTTCGGCACAAGAGCGGGCTTTCGGCTCTGAGGCTTCCTATTTGTCTCCAACCAAGCGCGGGCTGGCGGTCGGGACCACCTATTTTGCAGACAAAGGTGTCCAGCTTTCGCGCAGCTTCCGGGCGCTCAAAGTCTGGATGTGTATGAAGGAGCAGGGCGTCGACAAAATTGGACGCATGATCGCTCGAAATGTTAAACAGGCGCAGACTCTTAAAGAGCTTGTGGACGCGCGACCGAAACTAGAACGCTTGGCTCCGGTGCCAATGAACATCGTCTGCTTCCGTTACAAGGACGATAGCTTGGGCGAGGCGCAGCTTGACGATCTCAATCAGGAAATCCTGCTTCGTATTCAGGAAAGCGGGCGATCCGTGCCCTCGCACACACTGGTCGAAGGCAAGTTCGCAATCCGGGTTTGCATCACCAACCACAGAACGCATGAGAGCGATCTGATCGGTCTCGTCGATGACGTGCTAGCTCACGCGCAGGACATTCTGCAGACCGAAGCGGCGTAAATAAACATGGCAGACGAGATGATTATCGATGCATGGGCGCAGCACCCCACCTTGCGCCACAGCCAGTCCCCTATCTTTGCCTCGTTGCATCGATGGAACAAGACCCAGCCTCCGACTGAGGAAGCGCCCGTTTCGACGATCATCGCGGCAATGGACAAAGGTGGCGTAGCAAAGTCTATAATCTCGGCATGGCAGGCCCCGCACCGTGATCTAATCAGCAACGATGAAGTCGCCGGGTTCGTCGCGCAATATCCTGACCGCCTCGTAGGAGTTGGGTCGGTCGATATTTCGAGGCCGATTGAGGCCGTGCGCGAAATTCGCCGCTGCGTCGAAGAACTCGGCTTCAAAGCAATCCGCGTTCTGCCTTGGCTGTGCGAAAAGCCGCCGACCGACCGACTTTTCTATCCAGTCTACACGGCCTGCTGCGAACTCGGCGTGCCCTTTTGCACTCAGATTGGTCACACGGGACCACTCATGCCGTCAGAGGTTGGGCGGCCAATCTACCTCGACCAAGTCGCACTCGATTTTCCGGAGTTGGTGATTGTCGCCGGACACATTGGATACCCGTGGACCGAGGAAGCGATTGCGGTCGCGACCAAGCACGAGAATGTCTTCATCGATAGCTCAGCCTACCGAGTCACTCGCTATCCGCGTGAGTTCATTGAATTCCTCAAGGCGCATGGCCGCAGGAAGGTCCTGTTTGGCACGAATTATCCGATGATCACGCCATCAAGAGCTCTCATTGGTCTTGATGAGCTGGAGTTCGACGAGGAAGCTCGCTCCCTCTTTCTTGCCGGGAATGCTAAGCGCGTTTTTGACATTTAGTCGGGCAGAAGCTCCGCCGAGAAGTGGAACTTGGTCTCCGCGATCAATGCAGTAGGTGGCTGAGCTTTATTAGCCTTTGCGGCGGCGGGGTGAGATTCTTGGCGGTGTTGGATCAACAAACCGAACTCCCACCCCTTGTTCATCTGCACCAATCATAGCGATCCCTGAGTTTTCAAACACAGCGAGAAGGAGGCGTGCGTTTGCCTCCGTGATCGGGGACTTATCATTCGTTTGCTCCGCACGTCGAATTGTATTGATAGCGAGCCCAGTTTGCTCGGACAATTCCGCCACGGAGAGATTTAAGAGCCCCCGAGCGGCTCGAATTTGAGCTCCAGTGATCACAACCCCACCACTATTGTAGTTTAGAACCAATATTGATATTTAACACCAACTCGTAATCAGTGCGATGGAGTTGTGTGTGCCCAACAATAGTCCCTTTCTCGACCGTTGTTCCATTCATGGCAAGCCCACGAAGCGGGCCAGCTGTCCAGAATGCAACCGTGTCTATATGCGAAATTACCTCCGCCTTCGACGGCTCCGCGATCCGGAGAAAGAGCTCTTCAATCGCGCAAGGAAGAGAGCCCAACGGAAAGCAATACCATTCGAGATCACACGCAAGGATGTGAATCTCCCAGAGTATTGTCCTGTGCTTGGGATCAAGCTGGACTGGACGAATGGCCGAAGCGCGAATTCTCCTTCGCTCGATCGCATCATACCGAGCTCGGGCTATGTTCCGGGGAATGTGCGAGTTATCAGTGACCGCGCAAACCGTCTGAAGGGGGACAAGTCGCTTGAAGACATGCGTCGCTCTCTTTCTCATGGCAGTCTCTCAGAGAACGCGGACCAATGGATGGTCTATGCATACATGCAGCGAGAGCATGAGCTGCTCAATATCCGGGTGGGCTTGCAATCCGGTTCCGAAGGCTCAAGCGAGATTGCCGAAACGGTTCGTTGTCTTGATCGGCGCTACCTGTCCTATGGCGAGCAAATTCGGAATGATCTCGGAACTTCGCGATAGTAACTGCTGACGTTTGGCTTCAGCCGGTCCAACCCATTAAGCCTGACGATGACTGCCCCTAGTTTCTCCTAATCGGCAACGGTCGTGGCCCACAAACTATCAACCTACGGGACCATTACTAGGGCGGGGGTGATTCGCTGACGTTGAACCCAAATTAACCAAGCCCACAAACACCCTTCCGAAAAAAACTTCTCTTTTCAGATGTATAGGCTAAATATTGTCAATCAATAATTGCCCTTATGTCAACAGATTCTTCTCTTGTCAGGGTTCTTTTTGTGCATAAAATGCCGGGCCAATTCAGTATTCGAAAGGATTGGTATCATGAATTCAGAAAAATCTCAGAAATCTATTACCGCTTCTGGAGCAAGTCCTGTGAGGCGATTTACTTGGCGTCTCGCAAGGACTCGTGGAGCAAAAAAACACACAACTGTGCACATTGCATTGGGGCCATGCGGATCAGTTCAACCTGTCGAGACTGAACTTATCGGAAGCTTGGTCAAAAAGGCGGAGGCTTCAGGGCACTCTGATCGCTGACCCATCGCACTTCATGCGGAATGCGCATCTGCCATTCCTAGAATCTTACGACCTAGAGCTTAGGACTGAGAAATGAGACGACAAACCAAGTTCGCTTCAACGTGCTACATATACGCCCGTGTCTCCACCGACAAACAAGCGAAGCAGAACATTTCGATCCCTGATCAGCTCGCCCGTTGTAAGGCATATGCAGAGTTGAACGGGCTCGAAGTGGTGGATGAGTTTGTTGATGCTGGTCGCAGCGGAACTGACGACGAGAACCGTCCGGCTTTTCAGGAAATGATGAGCAAAGCAGAATCGCCTGAAAGACCTGTTGGTCACATCCTCGTTCATTCGTTCTCACGCTTCATGCGACATCAAGCAAAAGCTGATCTGGCTCGCCAACGGCTGCTCCGCAATCGCGTCAGCCTTCGCTCAGTTACGCACAACATCGAGGACGATGGTGGTGGAGGCACCCTATCCTTGTCAGTTATGGGTCTGATTGACGACTATCAAAGCCGCGAGCAATCGAAGCATGTCCGGCGGGCAATGGAAGAAAACGCACGGCAAGGCTTTCGGAATGGGGGAACT
This sequence comes from Erythrobacter sp., assembly GCA_013214365.1. Classification (GTDB taxonomy): domain Bacteria; phylum Pseudomonadota; class Alphaproteobacteria; order Sphingomonadales; family Sphingomonadaceae; genus Erythrobacter. Next base: position 13,107 of record JABSPI010000045.1, on the reverse strand, counting down.
TCACCTTTCGGCTATAAGCTTGTCGTTGCTGAAGTTCGCGGTGAGCGTGAGAAAAAGAAGCTCGGTGTTTGTGAAACTGAAGCAGCAGTAGTGAGGATGGTCTTCGATCTGCACTCTTCTGGCGTCGGGGTGAAGGCCATTACAAAAAAGTTGAACGAAGAAGGATACCGAACGCGGAGAGGTAAGCAGTGGGTTGCGAGCGCAATCCACAGTATGCTTACAAATCGAGTTTATATTGGCGAAGACTTCTTCAAGCCGACGGACCCGTTGACTAAAGAACGAGTTCCCAAAGATGAGTGGATCAAGGTTCCCTGTCCTTCGATTATCAGCGACCAACAGTTCTACGTGGTGCAAAAGGCACTCCACGATCGCGCTCCCAATGTAACCGCACCTCGAATTACGAACAGTGCGGTATTGCTCGGTGGGATTGCTTATTGTGGCTGTCCGGGCCGCCATTCGCCATTGCAACTCGCTACCGGCACCAGCCGGACTGGAAAGGTGCATCGCTATTACAAATGTGCCAGCCGCATTATTCGCGGAGATTGTTGCGCTGAAAAGCCGATTTCTATCCCCGAGGGTGAGCTTGACGAAATTGTGATCAGCGCCCTCTGCGACGACGTTCTGCAACCAGACCGCCTACAGGCAATTGTCAAAGCCTTTGCGGAACGGGAGGCTAACGATCAGGAAAGTGCGTCAGAACGTATCAAGTCCCTCCGCCAACACCTCAATGGTGTGAAACGGAGGATCGATAACCTTTATGACGCGATTGAAACCCATGGGTTGAACGAAGACGGGACGCGTGAGCGGCTCTCAAAGCTCAATCAAGAAAAGCGTGATCTAGAGCAACACATTTCTGCTCAGGTTTCACTTTTGGAGGGTGCTACGCTGCCAATCTCGTTGGAAGACGCGGAGCGGGTCGCCAATGAGATCAAGAAAAACTTGCTTTCTGGGGAAGCTGATGTGTTGCGACGGTATGTCCGCAACTTCGTCAAGTTGGTCGTCGTTGGAGAAAACGACATCTTCATCGGCGGTCATAAATCCTCACTCTCCGAAGCAGTCAAGGGCATCGAAGCGAGCGACGAAAGCCGCAAAATCTTGGTTCGTGGTTCTGTGCGAGAATGGCTGCCCCGTGAGGATTCGAACCTCAATTGACGGAGTCAGAGTCCGCAGTCTTACCGTTAGACGACGGGGCAACAGCGTGGACCAGCGCCAGATCGACACAAGCGTGCCTTACTCCTATCGCGAGGACGAGTGTTAGGTACCCGTCTGTGCCGGGTCAATACCAAGCTTGCTTGCCCTTCCCTCTGCTCACTGTTAGTTTTGAAGGCAAGTTCTGACGCTGTGTTTGCGTCAGTGATATGAAAGAATGACTTATGGCGGATACGCTTCCGCCGGACAAATATAGAGGTTCTGGCAAAAAACGGAGCGGCAAGTCCGGTAACGTAGCCGATTTTCGCTACAAACGCTCCAGCCAGCAGGGCAAGAAAGCCAAAGCCAAAGCCAGGCGCCCTGCACCGCGTGCGCACCGGTCAGGCGGTTCAGATGGCCTTGGCCCGCAAAGCCAGCGTCCGCAAACTCCAAAACACAGCGGCAATAATGGCCAGCGCCGCACAAATGGCAGCGACGCGCAACCAGCCCCGAAACCGGCAAGCCGAGCAGGCAAGAAGCAGCGACCGCACGCCTCTGCGCGCAGCAAATCTGCGACCGCAACAAGATCCCCCAACCGTCCCTTTAACCGCGGCGAAGCCTATGCAGCGCTCGACCTTGGCACCAACAATTGCCGGCTTTTGATTGCGCGCCCATCTGGGCCCGACTTCACCGTCATCGATGCTTTCAGCAGGGTCGTGAAACTCGGCGAGGATTTGGCCACCACAGGTCGCCTTTCGGATGAAGCGATGGACCGGGCTCTTGGCGCATTGTCGATCTGTGCGGACAAATTGCGCCGACGCAATGTCCGATTGGCGCGCTCAGTTGCGACCGAGGCGTGCCGCCGGGCCTCGAATGGAGAAGCCTTTATCGAGCGCGTGCGCCGGGAAACCGGCATCGTGCTGGATATTATCACCGCCGAGGAAGAAGCGCGATTAGCGGTTCTTGGCTGTCACATCCTGCTTGAGGCGGGCGAGGGTCCGGCTCTGATCTTCGATATTGGCGGTGGCTCAACCGAATTGGTGATGCTGCAGCCAGGCAAGAAAATACCCGAAATTATCGATTGGCAGAGTGTGCCTTGGGGCGTTGTGTCGCTTACCGACACCATCCGGCGCGAGGAGCCCCCAGGGTCAAGCGGCCCGGAAGCCCGGCGCCAACGCTATGACAAAATGCGAGAAACCGTCTCAAACAGCTTCGCACCTTTTGCCGAGCGTATTGCTCAAGCGGCGGGAAGCTCAGATATCCGGCTTTTGGGAACAAGCGGAACCGTGACCACTCTCGCCAGCCTGCATCTCGAACTGCCGCATTATGACCGCAAAGCGGTGGATGGTTTGATTGTGCCCTCGCATTCAATGCGCGAGATCAGCACGCGGTTATCCAGCATGTCGCCGGCCGAGCGCAGCGAAGTGCCGTGTATCGGCAATGACCGAGCCGACCTTGTCGTCGCNGGTTGNGCTATTCTGGAATCGATCCTCGACCTGTGGCCAGCGCAGCGTTTGGGCGTGGCGGATCGCGGCATTCGAGAGGGTATCTTGCGCAGCTTGATGGCCGCCGACAGGGACAGCGAGCGCAGCCTCGAAGCGCTGCAGGCAACGCGCAAAAAGCAGGCATGAATAGAGAGCTATGACACGTTCAGGACGCAATCCGGATCGCCGGGTCAAAACCGGCAAGAAACGCACCGCTTCGCAGGTGCGCTGGCTCGAACGGCAATTGAACGACCCCTATGTCAAAAAGGCAAAATCGGACGGCTACCGCAGCCGCGCTGCTTACAAATTGATCGAGCTGGACGACCGGTTTGGTCTGATTCGCGGGGCCAAGAGAGTGGTCGATCTCGGGATTGCCCCGGGGGGATGGAGCCAGGTTGTCCGCGCCAAAGCCCCCAAAGCCGAAGTGGTGGGGATCGATTTACTGCCGGTGGAACCGATCGAAGGGGTCACCATTTTCGAGATGGATTTCATGGACGATGCTGCGCCGGCGGCTCTGGAGGAGGCATTGGGAGGCGCGCCCGACCTCGTTTTGTCCGACATGGCAGCCAACACTGTTGGCCACAAACAAACCGACCATTTGCGCACAATGGCCTTGGTCGAAGCGGGCGCTTGGTTCGCGGTGGAGACCTTGGAGAAGGGCGGCGCCTTTGTTGCCAAGGTATTGGCTGGCGGGACTGATTCTGAGCTTCTCGCGCTGCTGAAACAGCATTTCAACACCGTCAAACATGCCAAGCCCCCCGCAAGCCGCAAGGGCTCATCGGAATGGTATGTCGTGGCGCAAGGGTTCAAAGGGCGCAGCTAACGCCCCTTTCGCACCCCAGTTTTTTAAGAAAGCTCAGCTTTCGGCCGCAGCGGTTTGTTCCGATGTGCCTTCAGCGACGTTCTGATCGACTTCGGCTTCGGCCTCGGCGTCGTCTTCTGCGACCACCTCAGCCGGAACGAATTCGGGCAATGCGATGTTAGAGCCGTTGTCGTTCATATAGACCGCAACAGCAGCGCGATCTTCAAGCTTGGACAGGCCAGCAAAGCCCATTTTGGTGCCCGAAATATATCCGCGCGGATTGTCGAGCCAGTCATTCATCTCATCCCAGCCCCAATTGCCGCCATGGGTGCTCATCGCGCTGGAATAGCTGTATCCGCCAACCTTGCCGACGGGTGCGCCCATAATCCCGTGCAGGTTTGGCCCCACACCGTTGGCGCCGCCCGCATCGATCGAGTGGCAAGCTGCACATTTGGCAAAGACCCGCTCACCATCGGCCGCCGTGACCGTATTGAGCACCTCAGCCAGAGTGGGGCCGCTATCTCCCGCATCCGCTTCAGCGACTTCAATCACATAGCCCAAACTTTCGGGCCTTTGCGGATCGTTGCCGTGAAAAACCTTGCCGCTCACAATAGAGAGGCCCAGTCCCAAGCCGGCAGCAAAAAGCACCCAGCCTGCGGCGGTGTTGAAGAGGTCGCCCGAATCCGTTTCGGCGTTCGGCGTAGCTGATGAGTTCTTGTCCATAGTCATCCCGGACGCCCCCATAATGACCGGCACGAGCCTGTGCAAGGCCAAACGCATCATCATTTGGTGCATGAATTGCAATAATCCGCGATCAGGCCCCTTGCCGCTGGGGCATGGGGGCACTAGCACGCCCTCTATTATGCGAAGTTTTCCTACCCCCGCCATTGCGATTGTTGACGAAATGCGCGCCGCTGCCCAAGCGGCACCTGCACGGGCGATCGCATTCCAAGGCTCGCCAGGGGCCAATTCACACCGAGCCGCCACCGAAGCGCGGCCCGATTCCCTGCCGCTGCCGTGCTTTGGGTTTGAAGATGCGCTTGACGCGGTCAAAGATGGGCGCGCGGGCGAGGCCATCATCCCGATTGAAAATTCGCAGCATGGGCGGGTTGCCGACATCCACTTTCTTCTGCCTGAAAGCGGGCTTTCGATCGTTGGCGAATATTTCATGCCGATCCATCACGCGCTGATGGCGCCCAAGACGGATGCTGCGCGCGGCGCGCTCGAATCGGCCTACAGCCACCCCCAAGCGCTCGGCCAGTCGCGCAAGTTTTTGCGTGACCGCGCCATCACCCCATTGAGCTTTATCGACACCGCCGGAGCGGCCGCACATGTGGCGGAGCTGGGTGACCCAAAAATCGGGGCGATTGCACCGGCAATTGCTGCGGATCTGTATGGCTTGGAGATAATCGAGCAAAATGTGGAAGACAGCCACGACAACATGACCCGCTTCGTCGTGCTTGCGAACAAACCCACTTTCATCACAACCGACACTGACAAGCCGGCGATGACGACCTTTGTCTTCGAGGTGAAGAACATTCCTGCTGCGCTGTATAAAGTGTTGGGCGGGTTTGCGACGAATGGCGTCAACATGACCAAGCTGGAAAGCTATCAGATCGGCACCAGCTTTTCCGCCACTCGCTTTTATGCCGATATTATCGGCGTGCCGGGCGACCCCGCGGTTGATCGCGCTCTGGAAGAATGCGCCTTCCATTCTAAAGAATTGCGCGTGCTGGGCAGCTACGAACAGGCGCGTAAACGCGGTTAATTACGCCACAACAAGCACATGAAATAGCGTTACCCCAATACTTATATTAGAAGTATATTGCGCTGTGCGAGGCGACATGCCACCAACCCGTTCAGATGAGCGAGGCGACACACAATAGTATAGGCACTTTGAATGCCGCGGATCCTTCGCGGATTGTCCCATCGCTTGGTTCCGTGGACATGCCGCAGGGTGCGCAAACGACCGCAGCATCAGATCAACCGCCCATGGATTCAGCAAATGGACCGGCCGGTTGGGAAGATTTGCGCGGTAATGCCGACATTCAGTTCGAACCGATTATTCCCATAGTCGATGTGAACGAGCCGAGCTGGTTGGCCGAGGCCTTGCGCAGTTTTTTTGACGTCTTGGGAAGTATCCTGGCTCCAATAGGCGGCCTGTTTGGCGCCTCATGGGCGTGGCTGCAATGGGTCTTGCTCGCACTTGCCGTGGCTTTTCTGCTGTACATGGCGGTTCGCACCTTTGGTCCGCTGGCAAGAAAGAAAGCCGCCGCGCGCTCAGCCGTAAGCGACCCGGAATGGGCGCCCAGCGCGCAAGAGAGCATCGCTTTGCTGGAAGACGCCGACAAGCTCGCAGCCCAAGGGCGGTTTGATGAAGCCACCCACCTCCTGCTGCAACGCAGCGTCAGCCACATTTCCGCCGCGCGTCCCGACTGGGTCGAACCGTCGAGCACGGCACGCGAGCTGGCAGCGCTACCGGCGCTGTCTCAAACCGCAAGGCGGGCGTTTGGCACGATCGCGGAACAGGTGGAGCGATCGCTTTTTGCTTTGCGTTCGCTCGATCGAAGCGATTGGGAAACCGCGCGGGCGGCCTATGCCAATTTCGCCGAGGCCGCGATTGAAGCCGCGGCGCGCCCAACCGGGGCGGGCGCCATTGCCCAAGGGCGGGCAAGATGAGCGGAGCAACAAATCGGCGCAATGCGGGCTCTCCCTTCAGCAAAGGCGCGGTTCTTGGCGTGGTGCTGGTTGGCTTTGCTGCCTTCCTGGCCATGCTGTATTTCATTGCGGCTGGGGATACCGGCGGACCGGATGAAACCGGCAAGGCCCATGCCTATTCGAACGGCCTCAATGGCTATGCCGGCTTGGTGCAATTGCTTGAATCGGATGGGATTGCGGTTGAGCGCAGCCGCGACCGCGCGGGGTTGAGCACATCCGATCTTTTGATCCTGACCCCGCCCATCGACACCGATGCCGAGGAATTCGCAAAAGTGCTTGAGGATCGGCAATATGTCGGCCCCACCCTCGTGATCCTGCCCAAATGGCGCACCGCTCGTGTGACCGGAGAGCTATCAGAAGAGGACCAAGAGCGACTGAGAAGAGACTGGGTGCGCTTGGTCAGGCCAGAAAACCTGCCCTGGACCCAGAATTTGCCGCCCCCCTTTGAATTTGTCCAACAGCATGTGAGAACTGAGGGCAAGGAGGTCGAATGGCAGGGTTTGGGTATGGTTGGCAAACTGCCGACCGCTTTGCACTTATCGGTCAAGCCAACCCCAATTTTTGATCCTGTGATCAGCGATCCTGCCGGCGATATGTTGGCATTCCATGTGCTCGGCGAGCCGGGCTCTGAATATTATAACGATGCGCACTGGACAATGTTCGTGGTCGAGCCTGATCTCATGAACAATTACGGCCTCGCCGACCCACAACGCGCTGCTGCTGCGCTCGCTTTAATCAATGAGGCTGGATATGACGAAGGACGTGTTACTTTTGATATGACGTTGATCGGCCCGGGCGATGCGCTCAACCTTTTAACTCTCGCTTTCCAACCGCCATTTCTTGCCGCGACATTGTGCCTCATCCTAGCAATCGTGATCATTGGCTGGCGCGCTTTTTTAAGGTTCGGCCCCAGCGTGGTGAGCGGGCCCCAGATTGCTTTTGGCAAACGCCGGCTGGTAACCAATGGCGCAGGCTTGATCGTGCGCGCCAATCGGCTTGGCCTGATGGCTGATCCCTATATTTCGCTGATCCAGCGGCGGCTTGGGCGGGCGCTTGGCCTGGTCCATCCCGATCCGCAATCGATCGATCAGGCGCTGGCGCGGCGCCTGCCTGATGGAGAGCCATTTTCGCAGCTGGCGCAGCGGCTCCACAATGCCCAAAACCCGGCCGAGATAATGCGCGCAGCCAGCGCATTGCATGAACTCACACAGAAATTGAAGACAAACAGATGATGGGGACCCGATCACGATGAGCACTGACACGCAAAGCGCAAGTCCAACTGCGCCCCAACCCGCAGCCGGTGCGATGTCGCTGGAGGATCTGCGGGGGCTGGCCGATTCTATCCGCGCCGAAATTGCCAAGGCAATCGTCGGACAGGATGAGATGGTGGAGCAATTGCTGGTGGCGATGGTGGCGCAGGGCCATGTTCTGATGGAAGGCCCGCCCGGCACCGCCAAAACCTTCCTCGCCAATGCCTTTGCGACCGCGCTCGGGCTCGATTTTGGACGCATCCAGTTCACCCCCGACCTGCTGCCGGGCGACATTCTGGGCTCCAACCTGTTCAACTTCCAAACCAGCCAGTTCACTCTGACACGCGGGCCGATCTTTTGCGAATTGCTGCTGGCCGACGAGATCAACCGCACCCCGCCCAAAACCCAGGCCGCCCTGCTCGAAGCGATGCAGGAGCGCCGCGTCACATTGGACGGGGAAACGCACCAATTGGCGGACCAATTCATGGTGATCGCAACCCAGAACCCGATCGAAAACCAGGGCGTCTATCCCCTGCCCGAAGCGCAGCTCGACCGGTTCTTGTTCAAGCTGCTCGTGCCCTATCCCGATGAAGCAGAAGAAGAACGGATCGTGGCGAGCTATGGCGCGCGTCAGGGGCCACAACGCGCGGCCGATCTGGGGGTCAGCAAGGTTGCCGACACCGCCAAGCTGGCCGCAGCCAGCGCCGCGCTCAGCCATGTCACAGTGGCACAGGAAGTGACCGAATATATCGTGCGGCTGGTGCGGGCGACGCGCGAACATGTCGAATTGTCCGTCGGCGCTTCACCGCGCGCTGCGGTGATGTTGGCCGGGGCCGCGCGCGCGCGCGCCGCATTGCAAGGCCGCGCCTACGCCATTCCCGACGATGTGAAAGCACTCGCTGTGCCGGTCTTGCGCCATCGCCTGACACTCAGCCCAGCAGCGGAAATCGAAGGGCGCGATATTGAGGAACTGGTGAGCGAACTGGTCGATAGCACGCAGGCGCCGCGCTAGGTTGGGATGCTGTCCTTGCGTGCCTTTCCTCTGGTTCCCACCCTGCGCGCGGTGTGGGTTACCGCCGGGTTTGCCCCCGTCGCGGTGGTGATCGCCGCGCTCTCACCGCAATTGTGGGTGGTCGCGCCGATTATGGCCTTGGCGTTGGTTGCTCTGATCGTCTTGGATGGGTTGATGGCCGGCGGGGTGCGCGAATGGCAGGTGGTGGTGCCGAACGACACCGAAGTGGGGCAGTCCACCGCGCTGGATGTCCACGCCCGCTTCGCCCGCAGCTTTGTCGGACACCCGCAAGCCGCACTCGAATGCGATCCGCGCCTTGCCGCAGGCGGCAGCGCCGCGATCGACCTTGTCCAATCGGCCGCCAATGACACTCATAGCGGCACGTTCGATGCCCATCCCAGCCGCCGCGGCACGGCTGCTATCACCCGCGCCTGGCTGCGTTGGACCGGCCCGCTGGGACTGGGCGCGCGCCAAAGCGTGCGGATTATGGACGACCAAGAGGTGCGGATCTGGCCCAACCTATCGGCGGTGCGCTCCAATATGTTGCAGACATTCATGCGCGATGCCCAAAACGGTCTGCTCGCGCGGCGGATCCGCGGCGAAGGGACACAGTTTGAATCGCTCACCGAATACGAACCGGGCATGGATCGCCGCCGGATCGATTGGAAAGCCAGCGCCCGGCACGTCCAACTTTACGCCCGCGAAAATGAAAGCGAGCGCAACAATCAAATCGTTTTCGCCTTTGATTGCGGTCAGGCCATGTGCGAACCGGTTGATGGCATGCCGCGGATTGACCGCGCGGTCTCGGCGGCGCTCACCTGCGCCTATGTCGCGCTCAAGGGAGGGGACAAGATCGCTTTGTTCGGGTTTGCCCAGCGCCCGCAGGTCATGACCCCTTTCGTCAATGATGCGCGCGCCTTCCACCGCTTGCAAAGCGCAGCGGCCGCGCTCGATTATGACGCCACCGAACCCAATTTCACACTGGCGCTTGCGACTCTGACGGCCAAACTCAAACGCCGGTCCTTGATTGTGCTGTTTTCCGATTTCACCGACCCAACCGCGGCGGAATTGATGATTGAGAGTATTGGCCGATTGGTGTCCAAACACCTCGTCGTATTTGTGACCATTGCCGACCATGATCTGGAAGATTTCATCGCGCGCGAGCCGGGCGATATTGCCACCCTTGCGCAATCGGTGACCGCTGACACATTGCTGCATCAACGCCAGATCGTATTGCAAAGACTGCGCCGGATGGGGGTCGATGTGATCGAGGCACCTTACGAACAGATCAGCTATGACCTGATCGACAAATATTTCATGATCAAAAACAGCGAGGCGATCGGATGAACGCCCCGTCCACACCATCATCCACACAGCCCGCACAGACGGGCGCCGCACCCAAATCAGCCGCGGCACGAGCCGCACCAAAATCAGCCGCGGCACGAGCCGCGGGGCGCCTGTCCAATTGGTTGGGCCGCAGCGGAGATATGGCACCGCCAGCCGACATCGAAAGCGCGGCATTGCGCTCGGACCGGTTCCGGCTGGAACGCGAAGCCGATTGGCGCAGGCTTGAGACCATCGTCACACAAATGGAAAAAGGCGGGCTGCGCCGGATCAGCGACGAAGACTTGCTGGCTCTGCCCACGCTCTATCGCACCGCCGCCTCCAGCCTGTCGGTCGCGCGCGAGACCAGCCTTGATGCCGCCACGTTAAGCTATTTGGAAAACCTCGTTCAGCGCGGCTGGTTTCAGGTCTATGGCCCGCGCAAAGGGTTCTTTGCATGGCTGCGCGAATTTCTGTTTGGCGGGTGGAGCCGCGCAGTGCGCGAGATCTGGCTTGATATCTGCATTGCGCTGTTTGTGATGGTCGCCGGAGCGATCGTTGGCTGGTTATTGGTGGCCCGCGATCAGGATTGGTTTTTCCGCCTCGTTCCCGCTGATCTGGCCGGTTCGCGCGTCCCGGGGGCAAGCCGCGAGGAACTGCTCTCCACACTCGCAGTGGAGGAAAGCACAGACGGCCTATCGGTGTTCGCCGCCTCCCTTTTCAGCAACAATGCAGGGGTCTGTATTCTCGCATTCGCATTGGGCTTTGCGTTCGGCATCCCCTCTCTCATGCTGCTGATTCACAACACCGCATTGTTGGGGGCCTTTTTGTGGCTCTTTGCTGATGCGGGGTTGATAGTCGAATTTTCCGCTTGGCTATCGGTGCATGGTACAACCGAATTGTTTGGCATTTTGTTGGCGGGAGCAGCCGGGCTGCATATTGGTCGCTCGATGACTTTCCCGGGCCAGCGCAGCGTGCTCGAAGCCGCCTCCACCAGCGGTCAGCGCGCCGCCGTGGTGATGGTGGGCGTGGTGATCATGATGATAGTCGCCGCCCTGCTCGAGGCGTTCCCGCGTCAATTGGTTGAGGGCGCGCAGAGCCGGTTTGTGATTGGCGGGATATTCCTGATTTTCTGGCTGGCTTATTTCTTTTTATACACCCCGCGCACAGGTGACGCCGCGCAAACCGAGGATCCGGCATGAGCGCACCCGCCAACCTTCAAGCCACAGGCTCGCGCGCCATTGCGGCGCAATTGGAAAAACGCAAACGCACCTTGATCACGCCGGAGGGGATTGCCGTTCCGGTCACAATCGCCTCACGCGGCAGCCGGCTGGGGGCGCTGATCCTTGATTTCTTGATCATCATCTTTTCGCTGATCGCGATTCAAATTGTTCTGGCATTGGTCGGCGCCGGTCTGTTGCAGGAAATCGCTGATGCGGCCGACAACAATATATCGGGCGCAGCGGAATTTTTGATCATCCTGATCGTGTTGCTGATATTCCTTGCCCGCTATGGCTATTTCCTCGGTTTTGAGCTGGGGCCGCGCGGGGCCACTTGGGGCAAACGCATGGTCGGGATCCGGGTCGCGGCGCGCAATGGCGGGCGGCTCACTCCCGAAGCGATCATAGCGCGCAATCTGCTGCGCGATATCGAACTGTTCATGCCACTGATTTTTCTGCTCGTCGCCCCCACCGGCGCCTCCGGCAGTTTCGGCGTGGCCGGGATGATCTGGTTCTGCATCTTCATGGCCTTCCCATTCTTCAACAAGGACGCATTGCGCGCCGGCGATCTGATCGCGGGAACATGGGTGGTGGAAGCGCCGCGCACCAAGCTGGCCGAGGTGATGTCGACCCAAGGCGCGGCCGCTAATGAGGGCGAAAGCGCGCTGACCGGCACACGCTACACTTTCGGCGAGGAAGAGCTGTCGGTTTACGGCGAGCATGAATTGCAAACGCTCGAACGGATGCTGCGCGAGGCTCAGCCCGAAGCGCTGGCTGCGGTGCACGCGACGATCTGCAACAAGATCGGCTGGGATCCGGGCGCAGGCGATGAACGCGCCTTCCTCGAGGCGTTTTACGGCCAATTGCGCGCCAAGCTGGAAGGCGACATGCGGTTTGGCAAACGCAAGGCGGACAAATATTCATGAGCATAAGGCGGCGCACTTTCATCAAAGCAGCCGGCGCATCGGGCCTCGCACTTGGCCTGGGCGGTTTCAGCGCTGCGGCACGCAGCCGGGTGGAGGGCGTGCAGGCGCGCCTCAGAGATATCGAAACCCGCTTTGGCGGCACTTTGGGGGCCGAGATCCTCGACCTCGGCAGCGGCGCGGCGGTTGGACACAACCGCGATGAAAGGTTCGGCCACGCCTCATCCTTCAAACTGTCGCTCGCCGCGCTGCTCTTGGCCCGGCACGCCGCCGGTGAGATCGACGCGGACCGGCATGTGCGCTGGGATGAAAGCGATATGATGCGGCCCGATACGTTCACGCGGCCGCATCTGGAAACGGGCGCGAGCCTGCGCGATCTGGCCCGCGCCACCCAAACCACATCCGACAATCCGGCCGCCAATATCCTGCTAAGAGAACTGGGCGGGCCAGCTGCATTGACCGCCTTCTGGCGTTCCATCGGCGATGAGGTGAGCCGTCTGGATCGCAACGAGCCAAGTGTAAACCTGGTCCCACCCGGTGAGATACGCGACACCACCACGCCTGCTGCGATGGCGCGCACGGTTGCCCAATTGGTCTATGGCACCGCATTGCCACAGGCAGAGCGCGCGATGTTGAAACAATGGATGGTCGATACGGGCACCGGGCGCAGGCGGGTGCGCGCTGGCCTGCCCGATGGCTGGTTGGCCGGCGACAAGACCGGCACCGGCCTCACCCCGCAAACCGGCGGAACCTATATCGATATCGGCTTTGTCGAACCCCCCGAAACCAGCCCGCTGGTCTTTGCCGCCTATTACCGTCCGGCTGGAACCGACAGTTCCTTTGACCGCGCGCACGAAGCCCCGCTGAAACAGGTGGGCGAGGTGCTGGCCGATTTTGCCCGCATGCAGGGCTAGGCCCAGCCTTGCGAGCGATAATTTTATCAGTGATAAAATTTAATCATTGATAAAACGACCTCTTGGCGATATCGTGATCGCCATGACCAACAAACGCGCCCAATCGATTGCCGATCGCAAAGCCCGCATTCTCGCCGCCGCCCGCGCGATTATTGCGCGCGATGGCTATGACGCCCTCACCACAAGAGGCCTGGCGCAGGCCGCAGGCGTCACCGTTCCCACGCTCTACAATCTGGTCGGCGACAAGGCCGCCATCATCAGCGCGATGGCGATCAGTTCGATCGAGGAATTGTGGGACCGGCTGGCATTTGACCGGCGCGCCAATCCGCTCGA
>JABSPI010000437.1 GCA_013214365.1 Erythrobacter sp. | reverse complement strand
AATAGTCGCGTCGGTGAATCCTCTCTTTGTTTTCAGTTCTTCCCTGTGCTCCTCGGTGAGCGTCATAAGGGAAAGTAGTTTATCGAACATGAAGTCTCCTAGATGGCCTGCTGTGCAAGCATGTAATCATTGTAACTTACGCCAGACACACCATCATGTCTGTCGCTTTTGCTCAGGTTCCTAGCCTCTGGGATTACTTCTAAGTTACACCAGTGGTGAACGCCACCCTTGCTTATAGGCCACACATGGTCTACGTGATAGGGTGCCCCTGTCTTCTTCTCTAGTTGCTTTGCTTCTTTGTACAGTGCTTCGATTCTTTCTTTGTCATACGTTGTGAGCGGTGGGGTTAGGTTCTTCTTTTTTGCTATCCTCATCATAGCATAACTATTGACGAGCGCCTTATTTTTCTTTGCCCACTGAGAATTGTACTTAGAAATCTTCTCCTTGTTATTCTTGCGGTACTCAGCACCATACTTAGCTAACTTGTCTTTGTTCTTATTGTGATACTCAGCATTCTTCTTAGCAATCTTCTCTTTATTATTCTTGCGGTACTCATAGCCATACTCAGCGCTCTTCTTATTAATCTTGTCTTTATTATTCTTGTAGTACTCGGCCTGGTATTTAGCAATCTTCTCTTTATTATTCTTGGCATACTCAGCCTTCTTATCTTTATATTTTTTGTAGTGATCCTTATAATGCCTCTTGCGATACTCAGCAATCTTATCCTTGTTATTCTTCCTATATTCAGAATCCAACTTCTTCTTACAAGACTTGCAACTTGGGCGAAGACCATCCTTATTGCTTTTATCCTTGCCATACTCCCCCACCTCTTTCACCTCGCCACACTTAGAACACTTCTTATACTTTGTAGTCACCTAGTTACTCCATGAAAAAGGGCCAGCCCGAAGGCCAGCCCTGTAAACCTATCACAAACTTTACAATTTGTCAAGACTAGAATGGTACTTCTTCTCCATTCAATTCGGCATGTTTCTGTAAAAATCCAGCCAGCGTTTCCTTGGTCAGCTTCGCACACGTTTTGATCGCGTCCCATTCTTCCTTGCTTGAGCACACCCCAGCCAGCTCGAAGCCAACAGTGGCATAACTATTACGCCCTGCTTTCTCTGGCTGGATAGTGAACTTTGTCTGAACCTTGGGCAGTGTGCCGCCCTTTGACGCGAGGTCTTTCTTGTAAGTCTTGAGCTTCTTGAATGACCCAGCAGGGATGTTGATAGCTACGGGGATGTCTTGCCCTTCAACAAGCACATAGAACACGTAGGTTTCTTTAGCGCCCAGTACACCACCCTCAGTCTGCTTGCCCTTGAAGCTCTTGCCAGTCTCGGGGTCTTTGTTCCACTGCATGTAAGGCGAGTCCTCAACGGCCACCTTGTATGCCTCGGGATCACCGATGTCCTTGAGCTGGTCCTCGTCCCACTTGTCCCATACTTCACCATCGAATGATGTGAGTGCTGGAGTGCCAGCCTCTTCACCCAGCCACAGTGCTACTTGGCGACGGGTGTGTACAGTGTAGCCCTGGATCTCAGAGACGATCTTATCATCCTGATCCATGAAGCCTGCTAGGTTCACCTTGTACGTGGTGAAGCTAGGTGCGGCGTTGCCCGTGTTGTCCTCGAAGAAGTCATCATCGAAGTTAGCCAGTGCTGCCAATGCGTTGTCGTCGATCTTTGTAATGTTGCTCATTTTGTTTCTCCTTGTGAAACGGTGTTTGATTTCGTAATCTTAATATCGTTTAAAGTTTTGTCAAGAGACTTTAGTGCTTTAATCTCTTCGCTTCTATGAGTCATTGATTGTATGCTATTAAATCCTAACATTACTGCCGCGAATGATATCGATAAAACAATAACGGCATTCAAAAGTTTCTCGTATCCAGACTCCCCTTTCTTTTCTCCTGCCATAATCACTCCTCCTCCTTCTCATAAAGCGTCAACTTACTAGGCTCACTCATTACGGCTTCGAGTCCG
>JABSPI010000436.1 GCA_013214365.1 Erythrobacter sp. | reverse complement strand
GCGCGCTTAGATCGCGCAGCCGCGATTGTCGACCAATTCGCGCAAACCAGCGCCTATTTGCTGACCCGGTAGATCTCGCCGCCATCGGTCGCGACCCAGATCGATCCGTCCGGGGCAATATCGAGCGAGCGCGCGCGGCCATCAATCGCATATCGCGCCGCTTCGCTGGCGCTATCCCCGTCCAGCACAACCCGCACCAAAGCCTCGCTCGACAGGCCGGCAATCATGGCATGGCCGCGCCAATCGGCAAACATGTCGCCATCGTAAAACACCATATCGCCCGGTGCGATCACCGGGGTCCAGCTGATTGCGGGTTTGGTAAAGCCGTCATCGGGTGTGTGATCGGGGATCGGATCGCCATTGTAATGCTCGCCGTAAGACCGCGTGGGCCAGCCATAATTGGCCGCCTCGATCACGAGGTTGAGTTCATCCCCGCCCGCCGGTCCGTGTTCGATATCCCACAGCCGGCCTTGCGCGTCCCAATCCATGCCCAAAATGTTGCGATGGCCATAGGACCAGATTTCGGCTGTCACCCCGCCGGCATCGGCAAAGGGATTGCCGGGGGCGGGTGTGCCATCGAGATTGAGCCGCACGATGGTGCCGATATTGTTGGAATTGTCCTGTGCCGGGGTCAGTTTCTGGCGGTCGCCGCTGGCCACGAACATATAGGTTTCGTCGGGCGAGAAGGTGATGCGGTGCGAATAATGGCCGCGCCCGCTCACTTTGGGGGCTTGGCGCCAGATCACGTCGAGCCCTTCGATTGCGCAGTCGGTCATCGCGGCATCGCACACCAATTGGCCGCGCCCGACAACCGCGCCGCGGGTTTCCTCGTCCGGGCCATATTCGGCCCAGCTTAAATAGATCGTGCGCGGTCCCGCCTCGCCCGCTTCGCTGTCGAGAAAGGCGACATCACCAAACCCGCCCTGGCCGCCATAGGCCACTTCGGGCACGCCGGTGACATCGACAATTTCGCCGCTTTCGACCTGCATCAATTTCAGGCTGCCTTCCTTTTCGGTGATGGCGAGCGTGTCGGAGCCGGGGATGAATTCGATCGCCCATGGCCGGTCGAAATCGCCCATTTCGGTGATGGTCAGACCCGCTTCGCGCGCGCTCAACCCGCTTTCCCCATTTTCCGCCCACGCGCAGCTTGCGAGAGAGAGCGCGGGCAGCGAGAGTGTGAGCGCCCATTTGGATGGCAGGTTGGAATTGCGTTTCATGGCTCAAAATACTCCCAAATCCGAATTCAGTGCCCGCAGCGAGGGGACCGGTCATGGCGCCGATCGCGCGATTATTATCGGCATCGACGAGGCCGGCCGCGGACCCTTGGCAGGGCCGGTCGTGGCCGCCGCAGTGGTGATGGGCCCATCGGTACCCGCAGGCGTGGCCGATTCCAAGACGTTATCGGCCAAGCGCCGCGCCGCGCTCGACGAACAGATCCGCGCCGATTGCGCCTGGGCGGTGGCAGTGGTGGAGCCGGAGGAGATCGATCGGATCAATATTTTCCAAGCCACGATGGAGGCGATGACGCGCTGCGCGGCGCAGCTCACCGCGCAAATTGCGCAGCCGGTGGAATGCGTGTTGATCGATGGCAATCAAACGCCCGAGCGCCGCTGTGCCCAATGGCAATGGCCCGCGCGCGCAATTGTGGGTGGGGACGGGATCGAACCGGTGATCGGGGCGGCATCGATTGTCGCCAAACAATGGCGCGACCGCTTGATGATCGAGGCCGCACAGCGCCACCCGCATTACGGGTGGGAGCGCAATAAGGGCTATGGCACCAAAGAGCATATGGAGGCGCTGCGCTGCCACGGCCCCACGCCGCTGCACCGCCAAAGCTTCGCCCCGGTTGCGCAAGCCTCGCTGTTCTGAATTCTGAACGCCGGAAAGCACGCGCAAAAACCGATAACGGGCCGCGGAAGCGGACCGCAAGGGCGACTGCCCGCCCGCAGCGACGCGGCCGCAAGGCCGCATGAGCGAGGACCCCGCGCCG
>JABSPI010000435.1 GCA_013214365.1 Erythrobacter sp. | reverse complement strand
TTTCAAACGCAGTGCCGAAATAACAAAACATTGAAATGCATGTTTTTTTGATCACGACGACACACAACGGATCCTGCCAGACCACTGAAATATCCCGGCCGAGGAATATTTCCCGGCCGGGAAATATCCCGGCCGGGAAATACCCCGGCCGGGAAATAACAGGAACACAGGAATAAAGGATAGGCAGCAAAGGATCCTCATTGCAGTCCTCTATATTCCCCCTTGAGATTCACTGCTGCGGCACCCGGCTTTGGGGAACGAGAAGGGCTCTGATGCTGACTGCAAACCCCCTTGCCACTTTTCTTCACTTTACGCACGGCGCTGCTGAAAGCCGGAAGAAGTTCCCGAAAATTCCAGAATACACCAAAATCCGCTTAACGCGGCGACCTGGCCAGTTTGCCAGACCACTGAAATATCCCGGCCGAGGAATATTTCCCGGCCGGGAAATATCCCGGCCGGGAAATACCCCGGCCGGGAAATAACAGGAACACAGGAATAAAGGATAGGCAGCAAAGGATCCTCATTGCAGTCCTCTATATTCCCCCTTGAGATTCACTGCCGCGACGCAAATAACGCCCGAACTCAAATGCTCCAACGGGCTGAGCTACTCCCTCCTCAGGCCTCGAAACGATGCGCATTTGAATCCCCCGTTTCGGCGTGGTGGCGGCACGGTGGCCGCATGCTGAACAAGCTTTTCGATGCGCCTCGATTTTCCAGAGGCGCCGGCCCACGAACGGCCCCGCGGCGGGCCGGCAGCCTCCGTAAAAATCACTTTTTACCTGTGCGCGGGTGGCCTCCCCCGGGATCCACGCTTGAGGACTTTCAAACTTCACGCTGCGGGGTTTTTTTCCCAGGAATCCGGAATTCTAGGGATCCGGAAATCGCGGCCGCGGTTGCGTCCGGCGCGCCTTTCCGGATCCGCGCGCGGGGGATTCCCCGCCGCCGGGGCGGTTTCCGGGACCCTGCGCCGGGGAATCCCGTTTTGGGCATTTCAGAAATTGGGACACAGACGCGGGGAAAATGCCCCGGGAGAGCGCGCAGGCGGGCCCCGTTCCCCTCATACTACAGAACCCTGCGATTTCCACGACACCCGGCTTTGGGGAACAAAAGGAGGAAACGAAATACGGGCTCCGTTTTCAAATGCTTTGAAATGTGTCTGTGCAGGAAAATCCCATGCATCTTTCACGTTTCAGGGATCAGAGACCCAGGACTCAAATGCTCCAACGGGCGGAGCTAACGCCTCCTCAGGCGTCGAAACGACGCGCAATTGAAAGCCCCGTTTCGGCGGAGATACCACGGCTTTTGGGGAACAAAAGAAGGAAATGAAATACGGGCTCCGTTTTTTTACGGGCTCCGCCTTTGATTTACAAATAAGCGAAATAAATAAATGTTCCTTTTATCATGATGATCATTGTCATCATATCCCCTTCCTCCTCCGGTGTCGTCGTGGTGGCCCTGTTCTCCCTGCGGTGACCCCTGCTGCGCCCCCGTTCGTCGGGTCTGGTGCTTTCACTGTACGCACGGCGCTGCTGAAAGCCCTGTCTCGACCCTGCTTTCGCTTTGCAAGGATCAGAGGCCGCAGCACCGGCGCATGAACTGCCCACGAAAACCTCAGACTATACTACACATGCAACGTTTGCGCGCAACGTTGCGCGCAGCGTTGCGCTCGATGTGATACCCCGACAAAATGCAGCAGCACTGGTATCTTGATAAAACTCAATTGGAACTGCATTCCGTTATCGCTAGCAATCGACCAGCAAATAAAAAATCCCCTCTTCATGAGGGTCCCCTCATTATGAGGTATGAGGGCCCCCAAATACAACGTTGTACAACTCTGTACAAGGCTTGTACAGAGTTGTACAACTCTGTACAAACCTTGTACATGCTTGTACAGAGTTGTACAACTCTGTATAAGCCTTGTACAGGCTTGTACAGAGTTGTACAACTCTGTACAACTCTGTACCAACCTTGTACAGATGTACAACCTTGTACAG
>JABSPI010000434.1 GCA_013214365.1 Erythrobacter sp. | reverse complement strand
ACTTCGCCGTGGATGCACAGGACAATGTCCTCACGCTCCATCCGTTCAAACACCGGATAGATTTTGCGCACATCGCTCACCCCGTGGGCCGAATTGGTGGTGGCATTGGCGGGGTAGAGCTTGGCCGCAGTGAACACGCCCTGCGCCGCGCCGTGGGCCAGATCATCTGCATCGGTGGTGTCAGTGAGATAGCACGTCATCAACGGCATAAAGCTGATCCCGCGCGGCACCGCGGCGAGGATGTCATCGCGATACGCCGCCGCCATCGCGCTATGGGTCACCGGCGGCGAGAGGTTGGGCATAACGATCGCGCGGGCAAATTGGCGCGCAGTATAGGGGACGACCCCGCGCATGATATCGCCATCGCGAAAGTGCAGATGCCAATCGTCGGGGCGGCGGATGGTGATTGTGTCTGTCATGGATTTCCGGTTTTGTCTGGCGCCCTCTTAGTCGCGCAAGACGGGGCTTTCCAGTGGGCATCTAAGCCAATAGAGGCCTGTCGCCATGAAAAGAATCGGATTTCTCGCTTGTGAAACCACTTTGCCCGGCGCCGGAGAGCGTCGCGGCGATGCATTTGAACACGATTTGATGGTCGGCGCGCTGGCCCCGGCGCTGCGTGATCATGATCTCGAACTTGATGTGATCGATTGGGAAGCCCCGATCAGCGCATTTGCCGGGCTCGAAATGGTGGTTTTGGGCACGGCGTGGAATTACCAGGACAAATCCAAGACTTTTCTTGCCAGGCTCGACGAATTGGAAGCGCGCGGCATCACAGTGTGCAACGCCCCTGACACGGTGCGCTGGAACATCACCAAAAGCTATCTGCGCGAATTGTCCGAAAACGGCGCGGCCACGATCCCCACTTTGTGGCGCGAAATCGTCACCTATAAAGGCGCGCTGGAGGCGATGGAGGTGTTCGAGACCGACCGGATTGTGGTCAAACGCCAGATCGGCGCCGGGGCCGAGGGGCAGGAATTGCTGGTGCGCAGCGCGCTGCCCGATGCCGGTTGGAGCTTTGGCCACCCGGCCATGCTGCAACCCTATCTCCCTGCTATCGCATCCGAGGGGGAATTGAGCTTCATCTTCATCGATGGCGAGCTGAGCCATGGCGTGCGCAAACACGCAGCCAAGGGCGAATACCGCATCCAATCGCTCTATGGCGGGACCGAGAGCGTGCACACCCCCACCGCGCAAGAGGAACAGGCCGCGCGGGCGATCATCGCCGCCCTGCCGTTTGATCCGCCGCTCTATGCCCGGATCGATATGCTGCGATCAGACGATCAATTATTGCTTATGGAAGCGGAGATGATCGAACCCTATCTCTATCCGGTGCAAGGCCCGCTTTTGGGAGAGCGTTTGGCCGCAGCGATAGCCAAAAGGGTGCATCAATGACCGTTACAACCCTCTCCAAACGCGCGATTGTCCGGCTCAATCCGGCCGCCGCTAATGCCTCGCAAGGATCTGAGGAATATGCCCCGCCAGAAGACGTGCGCGGCTTTCTTCAGGGGCTGGTCACCAATGACGTCTCCGCCGCTTTGCCCGCCTATGCCGCGCTGCTCTCTGCGCAAGGCAAGATGATGTTCGATTTTTTCGTATGGGATGGCGGCGATGGCGCGGTTCTGCTCGATTGCGAGGCGGGTGTGGCCGATGATCTGGTCCGGCGGCTATCGCTCTATCGTCTGCGCCGCAAGATCGAGATCGCGCGCGATGACACGCTGGCTGCATTGTGGTCGGTGGATGCGTTCGAAGGGGCCAGCCCAGATCCGCGGCTTGCCCAATTGGGCCACCGCGCCATCGGCAAGGCCGGTGCCAATCCGGCGGGGGATGACCAATATCTGGCCCATCGCCTCGCTCATGGCGTGCCCGAAGGCTGCGGCGAAATGGGCGATATTTTGTGGCTCGAGACCAATGCGGTCGAGCTGAACGGCGTGAGCTTTGAAAAGGGGTGCTATATCGGTCAGGAAAACACCGCCCGGATGAATTGGCGATCCAAGGTCAA
>JABSPI010000433.1 GCA_013214365.1 Erythrobacter sp. | reverse complement strand
CTAATAAAAGAATAAAAGCACTACCCACAACAGTGTGTTCCATGAATAATCTCCTCCCTTCAAAAATACAATCAAACACTTGATATATAAAGTCTACTGGTTTTTCGGCCATTTAAAAATCAATGATCTTTTCGTCTTTAGCTGAGATACGTTAATGCATAACATTCCCTGCTCACTTGATTGTGAGAAAAGAGTGGATGTCTCTTTGGACGGAAAATCTAATTTTTGAAGGGAAGAAAAATAAGAAACATGCTTCCATTAGTGGTCGACCGATTGGCACGCCACACATTCCTATTAGTTTCTGTGGAAAAGAGCTCCAGCCACATACTAAATAAATAAGTGATCACTCTGATTACTCAGAGACGTCACACACAGTGTTGAGTGGTCTGGAGCAGATTCTAAGTTAAGTTCTATTTCTCAATCCTTCGCCAACGAGGTTCCTTTTATTTTACTGCACTACACCTAAGTCATAGTCTTCTTTTTCTTTCAGTACTCGGTAAATGCGGCTGGCGAGTTTACGAGCTATCTTTACGATGGCTCGCTTCTTTGTGTGTCGGGTAAGGAGGTCTTCGTAACAGCTAAGCATCACAGGGTCGCGCTGAACGGATGTCCAAGCACACTCTACCAGACTGCTCCTCAAGGCGTGATTGCTACGGTAGGTCATATATCCCTTTCTGTCCTTGTCGCCGCTACTGTGAACCATGGGCTTAAGACCGAGATAACCATTGAAATGCTTGAAGTTTTTGAATCGACTGATGTCTTCAATCTCAATCAACAGCAACACCGATGTCAGCGGGCCGATGCCTGGAATCTGCCTAAGACGCTTTGCGTCTTCCTTGTATCGCGGTAGCTTGTGCAGTGCGCGTACCTCAATAGAGACCTTGAGAAAGTGGCGGTAAATCATCGCGTAGTGCTCAAGCAGATGGTCCAGCGTGGCTCTGGTATGTGTTGACTTGAATTCTACCTTGACTAACCACTTCAAAAAAGCCTTCGACCAATAAGGATTATCGTGCTCCTGCGGGATCTTCAACCCGTTGAAGAGTAACTTGTCCTTGATCCTGTTTTTCACCCGTACCAAATCGACCCACAATTTCTTGCGGTAGCGAAAGAGCTGACGATGCCCTAAGGTGAACTCGTCGGGAACATATATACCGCGCAATAGCCCGCCTTGAAGAGCTCGTGCAATTTTGCGGCTGTCCACTGGATCTGTCTTCTCCGAAGTCTCTTTGTTTGTAGTGGGAATATCAGCAGGATTTACGACCAGACATTCGTAGCCAAAAGAGGTCAACTCACGGTATATCCAGAATCCGAACTTGCAGGCTTCGTAAGCACAGACTACGCGATAATCCTTAAAAAACTTATCAATGTAACTGTGTAGTGAGCTTGGTTCAGGGGGCTGACTGAACGTCTTGTGGTGAAGTACAGCGGTAAAGATGCTTACGCTCCACTGTCGCTTGTGTACGTCTATACCTACATATAGACTCTTTTCTGTAATTTGCTCCATGTTCTATTTTTATGAGTTTAACAATGGAGATTATTACATGGGAACTATAGTGCATATCTCTGAAAGTGGTCTTTGAGCGGTTTGTTTCAAAGGAGCTCGCCTCTACTTTGACTGGACTACGTTTTCGTAAATTAGTAGTCGTCAAGAGTAGCGGCTCTGTGGGACGCGAACACAAAACACTTTAAAACCGATACGACACCATACACGGGTACGTTGTGCCCCATTAAAAGAAAAAACCAAACACACGGTCAAGCACCCGGTTCATGCTATTGTCTCCTGATTAGCTGCACATCCATTTTTGTAGTTCTGTACATATCGTTTCTTCACAAACATTCTCCGTTCAGGCTGTGACTTTACAATTGCAGCAAAAACGTTGGAACATGTACACACACACACGCACACACACCCGGAGAAACCACACCGGTTTCCGGCCAGGCGAACTCAAAACTTGCAGCTAAAAACTTTCCGACAAGGGCGAAGCCAGGCTCAGC
>JABSPI010000432.1 GCA_013214365.1 Erythrobacter sp. | reverse complement strand
GAGGCGGGGTCGAACGGCGCGATCTGTGACACTCCGTTGATCAATGACATGTCGTCCAAACGTTCAACCGAATCCCAATCAACACTGTACCCTTGGGTTTCGGCAAAATGGCGCGCTTCGCGTTCGAAACCGCCGCGTTGGGCGTGGCTGAGAACTTCATCCTCGTCATCGATGATCAATTCGGCCTCGATCTGACGAAAGGCGGTGGCCACGTCGAGTTCGCGAATCATCCGAAACCGGGTCATGCCTTCGAGGATCAGGTTGTAACGCCCGTCATCCATCGCTTCGATCTCGCCAATACGTCCCAGGCAGCCGATCGAATAGAGCGGCGAACCCTCGACCGGGCGTTGCGGTTGGATCATGGCAATCTGCCGATCGCGCACCAATGCATCCCCGATCAAAGCGCGATAACGCGGCTCGAAGATGTGGAGCGGCAATTGCAGGCCCGGAAACAGGATCGCGCCGGGCAGAGGAAAGATCGAGAGGCGGGTCGAAGCAGACATAGGCGTTCAGTCTACCTCATCCGAACAGGATTTTGGAGAGCCGGCGACGGGTGGCGACAACCCAGTCATCCTCGAGCCCGGTGGCCTCGAAAATCTGCAGCAATTTGGCGCGCGCGGCGCCCTCGTTCCACTCGCGATCGGCGCTGACCATAGCGAGCAATGTATCCGCGGCCTCATCGCGTGCACCGGCAGCAAATGCGGCTTCGGCAAAGGCGAGTTGCGGCTCCATCTGCTCTGGTGCGGCGGCCGCTGCGGCGCGCAGGCTGGCCAGTTCGCCATCATCCACCTGTGTCCCGGCCAGCTCGAGCGCACTTTTGGCCGCGGCCATTGCGGGATCGTCGGCGAGGGCGGGATTGGCTTCGATCGCGGCCATCACCTGCTTGGCCTCATCCACCTGCTCCAATGCGATCAGCGCGCGCACCAATCCTGAATGCGCTGGAGCGTTTTCGGTGGCGAATTCGGTCACCTGCGCAAAAATTCCGGCCGCCCGCTGCGCATCCCCTGCGCTCAGCGCCTCTTCGCCCAGTGTAATGAATTGTGCGATTTCTTCCGGCGATGGACCCTGCGGCGCTCCGCCAGCTCCGGCTTGGACCGGCAATTGGCTAAGCAATTGGTCGAGCATTTGGGTGAGTTGCGATTCGGTGCGGGCTTTGGTCAGATCAGCGACCGGCTGCCCTTGGAACATGGCATAGACGGTGGGGATGGATTGCACTTGAAACTGGCCAGCGATGAACTTTTCTTCATCGACATTGATTTTGACCAGAACCACGCCCTTGTCGGCGTAATCAGCGGCCACTTTCTCGAGCAACGGCGCCAAGGCTTTGCACGGGCCGCACCATTCGGCCCAGAAGTCGAGGATCACCAGCTTGGTCTGTGACGGCTCCACCACGTCGGTGCGGAACCGTTCCACCGCCTTTTGCTCTTCCATATTGAGACCCATGCTGGCCACAGCTGTGCTCCTGTACAATTTGAGTTTGTGTCCGCCCCCATGTGGGGACTTTTGTGCGCTTTTGAACCTTGCCGGGCGCACTGGCTAGCCGGTTCGTGAGCGATTGTTGTGAAATGCGGCAATTAGATGCAAATTTTTGGACATTTTCCGCTTGCAGCCTTTCAATAGCGCTGCTAATCGCGCCGCCTCCCCGACAGAGAAGTGCGGCTATCGCCTCTCTGTGTAGCGTCAGTGAGCGGGCGTAGCTCAGGGGTAGAGCACAACCTTGCCAAGGTTGGGGTCGGGCGTTCGAATCGCCTCGCCCGCTCCATTTCCTTACAGATAGTTTGACCAAACCGCGCGCGGCCCGCCGCAGCGCGCCTCTGCCTGTATTTGCATTGCACGCAATGCATGTTCGATTTCTAGCTAACTACGCGGCAATTATGTCGCAAATTGCCAATATCGGCTGCGGACCGGCCTCCAATTTGATGCGATTGGGTTGCAATCCGTCGATGAACCGCTAATCGCGTGTTACGTTATCTCATTCTTTTAGCGATCTAAGCGGATTTTTTTATGA
>JABSPI010000431.1 GCA_013214365.1 Erythrobacter sp. | reverse complement strand
GAATTGGAACAGGCCGGTCGCGCTTGAACTTTTGGCGCGCGCATTGGGGTTCAGGCGCGATTCAATCTGAGCTTTGGCGGCGAGATATTCGTATTCGACCCCGGTTATGTGCGCGGCGCGCCAGATCGCGGCGTTCACCCGTGCGCCGGTGGAGGTGGGGTGGTCGATGGAGGTTTGGGCGCGCGGGGTGAGGGGCCAATGCCTCTGCGCACCTTGTCCGGATTGCGCCAAGATTTCTGGGGGCGTGTGCGGCGATGTTTGGGACCGTGTTTCGGCGCGCACGGGCGCGGCCCCTGCGATGAGGGGCAGCAGAATAGCAAACAGGAAAAGCCCCGCGAACCGCGCCATGCGATATGATTAGCCAGAGGAAGGTTAAAGCAGTCCTCACGTACGGGGCAAAAACTGAACTTTTTTACGCGCCGGGCGCGGTGGCCAAGCGGGCTGGGGCGATCGAGGCCGGCAACGGGCTGGGCAAAGGGTTTGCGCACACGCCTTTTCTCAGCGCGAAAAAGGCGCGCCAAATCGCCACGCGCTGAAAGGAGTTTTGTCGCAGCGCGACTAAAATTTTGTCGCAGCGCGGCTACATTTCAATGTGATAGTGATAAAAAAGCGTTTAATTTCAGAGGTTTGGTGGTGGACGCACTAGGGTTCGAACCTAGGACCCGCTGATTAAGAGTCAGCTGCTCTACCAACTGAGCTATGCGTCCACATCCGGTGGTGTTGGGCCGGAATGCGCGCCGGTAATGGGGTGGTAACCCCGTGCCAAGAGGTGTGTCTCTGGCTGCGCGGAGCGCTGCATATAGCGATAGTTTCGCGAATTAAAAGACCCAAAGCAGGCGTGGCGAATTGACGTCAGCTTGCAAGCCCGCCGCGCGGCGCCTTGCGGTTCCAGCTGTTGACCATCATCAATGCCCCAATACAGATCATATTGGTCATCATCGACGAGCCGCCATGGCTCATAAAGGGCAAGGGAATTCCCACCACCGGAGCCATCCCCATCACCATCATCAAATTGACCGCAACATAGAAGAAAATCGTTGCTGTCATTCCGCCGGCCAACAGGCTGGAAAACCGATCATTGGAAGCGCGCGCCACATTCATTCCCCAGCGCAGGATAACCGCAAACACCCCCAAAACGAACACGCCGCCGGCAACGCCCCATTCCTCCGCCATGGTCGCAAACACGAAATCGGTGTGCGGTTCGGGCAGGTAATTGAGGTGGCTTTGCGAGCCATTGTTGAAGCCCTTGCCAAACAATCCGCCCGATCCGATCGCGATCTGCGACTGGATAATGTGATAGCCGTCGCCTTGCGGGTCGGCTTGGGGGTTGAACATGGTGAGGACGCGGCGCTGCTGATATTCCTGCAGCGCGAAGAAATAGAGCAAAGGCGCAGCGGCAAGCGCGGCCGCGCCCCCGGCGATAAACCACCGCAGCGGGAGCCCTGCCAATAGCATCACCACCGCGCCGCCAAACATGATCGCAAGCGAGGTGCCCAGATCGGGCTGCATCAACACCAGCGAGACCGGCATCGCGATGAGAGCCCCGGGAATGAGCAAAGCGCGCCAGGTGCCAATCATACCCACCGGAAGGCTGGAAAAGAAATGCGCCAGCACCACCACGATCACCGGTTTCATCAGCTCCGAGGGTTGCAAAACCATAAAGCCAAGATTGAGCCAACGCTGGCTCCCGCCATTGACTTGCCCCATCACCTCCACGCCCAATAACATCAGGAATACAACAATATATGCAGGATAGGTGAAAAATTGTACGAAGTTTTTAGGCATCGAGGCGATGATCGCTGCCATCACCAAAAAGACGCTGAACCGGATCAGGTGGGATGAGGCGAACGGATCCATCGACCCGCCCGCCGCGGAATACAAAACCGCCGCACCAAACGCCACCAACAGGCACAGCGGGATCAGCATCCCCCATGGCTGGCGAGCGATGGGATCGGGAATAATACCGCTGGTGGCGCTCATTCGGGCGCCACCAGCGGTATTATTCCCGAT
>JABSPI010000430.1 GCA_013214365.1 Erythrobacter sp. | reverse complement strand
TATATACACTTTATTGTTCATTCTTGTTTACATTCATACTTATTAACTCTATATCCATGCATCTATATGAACACTAGACTGAATGATACTATGAATGGATACAAGGATACCATGGACAGTGTGGTTATAGTAGAACCTAAGAGGGATAAATACTACTAGGGATTACACTGGATATTCATGCTAACTAGTGGTAGGATCCTAGTATATGGTAGTACTATAAGGGGGGGTAACCCCTAGGGGGGGGGAGTACATGGAAGGGTGACTGTAGAGTATGATAGGGTCCTAAGGTAGCTATATCCCCTGGGTAAACACTGGTATACTATACCTCTAGAGGGGATACCATGACTGGACCGGTGTCTCTATACTGGACTATATTATATTATATACTCTATGAATATGTGGTACTATACGGTCCAGCGGTAAGACCCTGTGGTATCCCTTGGTGTCCCTACTACTACCCACTCTATAGTTACCCTTCCCTCTAGAGGAGTATATAACACAGGGAGTACAAGGGAGGGAGGGACCTAGCGGTCCAGTGGTGTTATCATGGATGAACGGGAGTGAAGACCCAGCCCCTGCTAGTATACATCCACCCACTAGTAGGAGTAGTATATACCAGGTAGAGGGCAGGGGCTGTAACTCCCCACCAGGACTAACAGTGTCTAGGGTTGTAACCTTACAGGCGCCATACCCTCTATTATACTCTCCCTTCTAGTGGTATAGTGTTACCATGGCGCCCAGTGTTAGATACTCTGTGAATATGAATACATAAATATCTGTAATAATAGTGTAGATATCGATGGGCCGTCAGGGCCCTACCATACTCCTAGTGTTCAGTGTTCACTCCTGTTTACCTGTAACTAGCTGTACTATAGTGTGAGTATATGATAGGGTTATAAGGGAGTGGATAGCTATGGGGACACCAGGGGACAGGGACACCAGGGTTAACAGGCCCAGGGATACTAGGAGTTAATATCCATGGGTACAGGGGATTCTACTGGTACCTCCATGTCAGCTCATAGTATACCCTCCCCCTGGCCCACCACTACACTGTATCATCCCTTCCCCCTGCTAGCTATTATACTCTAGTTCATGTTCACTACTATTGGTGGGCCACTAGGACATGGAACTACAGCTAATAGTGTACCAGTAAGGGAGGGGGTTACCCCAGGACCAGTACACCTATCACTGTGGGATACTAGTATATAGTAGGGTATAGAGGGGTCCTGGGGCATGGAGTGTTCACCCTTAGCTACCTGTATCTGTGTGCTGGGTTAATGGCGCCTATAGGCAGTCTGGTTCCTATGGGTCTAGTATATGCTGCCCAGTGAACAGTAACCCCTGTATACCAGCACCCACACTGACACTCACCCCTATAGAGCCTACCTATCACTGTATCACTGTATCTTGATGTCATACACTGAGTTAGCGTGGCTGTACCGTTACTGTAACACTGGTAGCTATTGATGTTCATGTTAACTAGTTAGTGTAGCTGGTAGGGGGAGAGGGGTTACTGGGGGACTACCAGGGTCTATGATACCAGCTACAGGTTAACCCCCAGCCACCATGCTCCTACTTATAGTTCCATAGGATATCAGTGTGGCTGGGCTGCATGGTTACTATACACTATTATAACACTGTAAGCTATGATAACTCCCAAGGGAACTAAGGGATAGTACAAGGGACTGGGTAGTGGGAGGGCCTACGGGCCCAGGGGTTTATATACTACTTCTAGTTCACATGGACTAACAGATATCTAGTGTACTATTCACAGGGAGTAACAGGGATACAGTGGGCTATAGAATAGGGAGTATATACCATGAAGCCCACCGTTAACCAGTGTCCCCTGTACTAGTCCCTGATAGACTCCTAGATACCATGATACCCTGGCCTCCCGGCCCCTACTATACCCTTCCTTCTAGCTAGTACTCTATACTGGTTAATGGATAGCTAACCCTAGGAGATATAGATACTATTAGCTAACGGGTAACTGGTAGTATACTGCTGGTA
>JABSPI010000429.1 GCA_013214365.1 Erythrobacter sp. | reverse complement strand
ATCGACCAGCCGCCTGTGCGCCCGGTGAGCGCGGCCGACATACCCGAATGGGATTCCCTATCGCCCAGCGCGCCGTGGCGGGTGATCAATATCGGCAATAGCGACAAAGTGAGGCTGATGGATTTCGTCACCGCGATCGAGGCGGAATGCGGGCGCGAGGCGGTCAAGAATTTCATGCCGATGCAAAAGGGCGATGTCCCCGCCACCTTTGCCGATGCGCGCTTATTGCGGGAATTGACCGGATATGCGCCGCGCACCGATTTGCGCGACGGCATACGCCAATTCGTGGCGTGGTACCGCGAATATTACGCGGTTTAATACCAAAACTTACGCGCCGGGATCTTGAGGTGCCGTCTTGGGCGGGGATGCCGGTGCGGGCGAAGATGTTGGCACGGGAAGATCGTCCTCGCCCGGCAGCGGCGCATCACGCTCACGCTCCAGGCGTTCCATATATTCGCGCTCTATCTGTTCGACCCGCTCCTGCTCGGCGGCGGCGTCCTGATCGATGGTTGAAAGGCGCTCTTGGCGCTGTTGCTCGATCAATTGGCTGAAGCGGATATTTTCGCTTTCGGCGCGTTCGGCATAGGCTTCATTGATCATTTTCTGGGTGCATCCGGTGAACCCGCCAGCGCCAGCCGGGTCGCAGGACATCGTGCCAAAATCGCCAATATAGCGAATGCTCTCAACCCGCTGCGCCCATGACCGGTTTTCGGGCGATGAACTGGTGCGCAAAGTGGAGGGGATGCGATAACGCTCGGCCTCGACCACGATTTCACAGATTACCAGTTCGCCCTCTTGCGTGGGCTCGGGGCATTCATCTTCGGCATAAGCGGTGACCATATTGACCCGCTCATTGCTTGCCTCTTGCGCGGCCAATGGAGTCGCCAATGCAACCAAGGCCAAGGGCGCAGCCAGGCTGGCGGGGCGAAGAAAGGTCGAGATCGGCTTCATGACAGGTCCTCTTAAACAGAGCGGGCAAACAATGGGGTTAAAGCGCGGCCGCTGAACCGCATCTTAAAAATCTATCGCTTCATATCCGCTCGCTGACCTTGATCGCAACCCGGCATCCGAGGCGAATTGCCCCCGACAGGATCGGATAGCCGGGCGCTTGCTCTGCGCCATTGGCCAAAGCGGCATCGCGGTGTTCGCGCTCATCCTCGCGAAATTCTTCGATCATCTCGGACAATTCGGGGTCTGAATTGGCCTCGGCCAAGCGGTCAAGCTGTTCGGAATAATGCCGGTCAATCTCCTCCTCGACCGCGGCGGTGCAGGCCATGGCGGCCTCCGGACCCAGCAGAGCGGTGCCCGCGCCCAGCGCATAGCCCGCCATCGACCAGAATGGCCGCAAAGCGGTCGGGCGCACCGCGCGCCGAGCCATAAATGCATCGAAGCGCGCGCGGTGCCCCTCTTCTTGCTGAGCCATGTGCCGGATCTCGGCCGAATGCGGCCCGCGCTCCCCCATCACGGCAAGCTGGCCCTCATAGATGCGGGTGGCGCCAAATTCGCCGGCCTGATCGACGCGAATCATGCGGTGAAGTTCGTCTTTGTCCATTGCAGGCTCCTAAAACTTGCCGCGCAGCTTACTTCTTAAACGCCGCCAGCGCCATCACCGCCAAGCCGCCAAAGCCCGAGATCAGGAAATTCCAACCCGCCAGCGAAACGCCAAACAAATCCCACGGCGCCACATCGCAGCGCACCAATGGCGCCGCGGCCACATCCATCACATCGATCGTGCTTGGCAATTTGCTGCATCCGGTGATGCCTTCCCACCAGCCATATTCGACCCCAGCATGGAAACCGCCAATCAGCCCCGAAGTGATGATCGCCAAACCCGCCAATGCAACCCAGACCCGCGGCGGGGCGATCACGAATGACAAAGCGCTGAGCCCGAGCGCAGCAAAATGGGGCCAACGCTGCCACCAACACATCTCGCAAGGGTAAAGGCCAAAGCCATATTGCGCGATATAAGCCCCGCCCAAAAGGCCAGCGGGAAGCGCGAATGAAAGCGCGCG